>DASVFK010000359.1:0-5085 GCA_036380095.1 Candidatus Angelobacter sp.
AACCATCTCCGCGCGGACGATCAACGCGGTCTCGGAAACCGCGGCAGAGAAACCGGCCTTTCGTGAGCCGATGCAGCGCGGCCGCTGCCTGGTTCCGGCGGACGGCTTCTACGAGTGGAAAAAGCTCAACGCAAAAAACAAGCAGCCGTACAACATCGGGCTGGCGGACGATTCGCTGTTCGCATTCGCCGGGTTGTGGGACCGCTGGCGCTCGCCTTCCGGCGAGAAGATCGAGAGCTGCACCATCCTCACCACTGACGCTAATTCCCTGCTGCGCGACGTGCACGACCGAATGCCGGTGATGCTGCGGCGTGAGGATTACGACCTATGGCTTGATCCGGGTGTGACCGATCCCAGGCGCGTGCAGCACCTGCTGCGGCCCTTCGATGCCCGGTTGATGAAGATGTATCCGGTGAGCACGCTGGTCAACAACGCGAACAACGATTCGCCGGAATGCATCAGGCCGGTAGAAGAAAAGCCGGCGGAACCCGACGCGGCAAACCTGCGTCTGTTCGAGCTTTAAGCGTCTGTCAACGTGGCTTGGAGCAGGCGCGTCTCCAGCGGCAGCCAGAAGCGACGCCAGTCTTTGCTCTGGGGGCGGGAGAGCAGCAGGACGAAGTCGCCATCCTGCGCCGCCAGCTCCGGGATCCGTCGCGTCAGGGGGAAGGTGAATTGCGCTCCGCCAAGTCCTTCAACGCCGTGGCACACCACGGTGATGCGGTCTTCGCCATCCACGGCGCGATATTGTCCTTGCGGCGAGGAAATCTCCTGCAGCAGCACGTCCAAGTTTTTCCTGCTGACTACATATCCCAGTTCCACCGCGCCTGGTGAACGGCGGGTGACAAGCAGCGTGGGGCGGCCACGGTCCGTGGTGCGGGCAAGCTCGGGACTCAGGACCTTGACGTCAGAGCCGTTACAGCGGCAGCTGCAAGGGAACGTGAGCTTGGCTTGATTGGCAGCGGCAAAGTCGAGGGCTTCGTGAATATTGGAAAACTTGCGCATAGCGGCCGGGGGAACCCGCTTGCTCCTTCAAAAAAATTAGTTCTGACCAGATACAGTTAGCGGATTAAAAAACGGTTGGGATTAGATTAGAAATCCTAATCGAGCTCGAAACTTCACTTAGTGACCTTCCTGACCAGCGCGCGGCCAAGAAAGCGGGCCGCGTCACGCAAGGGAAAACTTTTCACCGCCGCTTTCACCACGCCTTGCGTGAAACGAGTGCGCTTGGAATAGTCGACGTGCACATCCACGATCACCGGCCGCGTCCGGCCAGCGTCCAGGGCCTGGCGAATCGCTGATGCGAGCTGGCCGTTGTTTTCGATCGAGACGTACTGCGCTCCCGTTGCCTCTGCGATTCCTTGCAGATGAAACTGGCCGAGAACGGTGCACGACTTGCGGTTGTAAGGGATCTCCTGGCCTTGGGAGATCTGGCTGAGTTCGCCGTCATCGAAAACAAAATAAGTGATGCCGACCCCGTGGGTGACGGCGGTGGTGATCTCCAAGCCGGTCATCAGAAACGCGCCATCGCCCACAATGCTGACCACCTGCCGGTCAGGGCTGGCGAGTTTGGCTCCCACGGCGGCGGGTACGGCGTAGCCCATGGAGTTGAAGTCGGTGGGCGAGATGAAAGTGCGCGGAGCGCGGACTTCATAGAGCTCGGCAGCGAGAAAAGTATGGTTGCCGTCGTCCACGGTCGTGATGGCGTCATCCGCCAGTTGGCGGCGCAGCTCCTCAAAAAACAACGCAGGATTTACGCGGTCCGTGCGATGAGCGTGCCAGTCCTCGCGGTATGCGCTCTTATCGCGGGCGATGGCGGCTTCGACTTTTCGGCGACGCGCGCTCAGGCCGGTGGCACGGGACTCGAGACGGGCAAGAAGCTGCGGCACAAGAGAGCGCGCGTCACCGGCCAAGCCGATCTTTGCGGGAAAGTTGCGCCCAATGGCTTGAGGTGAGATATCGATGTGGATCAGGTCCTCCGGCACACGGCAACTGAAGCTGCCGGTGGGGATTTCTCCAAAGCTCGTCCCGATGGCCAGCAGGCAATCGCAACCGGCAAAGGCATTTTGCGCCGCCGGGACCGCCGCCCCGCTGAAGCCCATGCCGGCGTGAAGAGGATGGTTGCCGGGAAAAGCGGAGAGTCCTTGCAGCGTGGTTGAAACCGGAGCGCCAAGCAGCTCGGCGATCCTGGAGACTGCGCCGGAAACATCCACTGCGCCCCAGCCGACGAAGATTCCGGGCGAGCGAGCAGCGCACAACAGGCCGGCTGCCGCATCGAGTTCGCGATCAAGCTGCAATGGCTCGGGAGTGGGCGCGGCGAAAACCGGCACGTCATCCACCGGCTGTGTAAACAACTGGAGATTCACAGGAATTTCTACCAGCACCGGACCGGGCACGCCGCTCACAGCGGTGCGATACGCTTCAAAGATGGTGGGAACAATCTCCGCGTGCTCGGTCACCTTCCAGGAGCGCTTGACGATGCCATCCACCAGCCGCTGCTGGTCAATGCCGTGGAGCTGGTAACCGTATTTCACGTCTGTGCGCGCGCCGCCGGTGATTACCAGCAGAGGAATGCCATCGAGAAAACACTCGCCTATGCCGCTCATGGCGTGGGTGACGCCTGCGGCCGGGACGATGGCCAGGCAGCCGATTTGGCTTCCTCCAGCGCTGGTGCGGCTGATGGCGTCAGCGGCAAAAGCGCCGCAAACTTCGTGCGTCACCAGGATAGGGTGGATCTTCTCCGACTGCGCCAATTCATCATAAAGCTCTGTGGTATGGACGCCGGGAATGCCGAAGGTAAAAAAAACCGGCAACTGCTCCAGCGCATAACGCGCCAGCCACGCGCCGGTCTTGCGGGCGCCGATATGGACGCGGGGTGCGGGTGCGGGTTGGGTGGTTGTGTTCATATCAAGTCCGTTGGACGCGATAAGCGGTTTGAGGGAAGAATCATGTTCCAGGGATCAACAAAGTTCATTCTAAGGCCTTGCGGCACTTTTGGCGTTGCGATCGGAAATGGATCAACATTTGATGTGATCGTGCGCGTATCGCGCTTGAGAGGTTCTGAGACAATCTTGGCTAATGCGAAGCCGTAGCGGAGCAGGTCCCTCACTTCCTCAGCCTCACCAAGGCTCGGCTTCGGAGTTCGGAATGACGCGTCGAATCGGAATGGTGTGTCGAAAGGGGTAGATGGCCGGTTGAGCCCAGCGTCGCAGAAGGAACCCGTCTAAAGGGTCCAATACAATTTATCTTTGCCCTCTGACATCCCTTGATCAGACACGCCCAATGTTCCTGCCTGCGGCTCGTCCCGTGAGTATGCAGCCGCCGAGGAAGGTCCCTTCCAGCGAACCTTTGCCGTGGATCCCGCCGCCGCCAAAGCCGGCAGCTTCACCCACGGCGTAGAGGCCGGGAATCGGCTGGCCGTCGGTTGCGCGCAACACACGGCACTTGAGATCGGTTTGGATCCCGCCCAGGCTTTTCCGGGCCAGGATAAATTCGCGGATGGCGATCAGCGGACCGGCCTTGGGATCGAGTATCCGCTGAAAATTGCAGGTGCGGACGCGGTCGCCTCGGTAGGCGCGAAAGTTGGCGATGCGGCGAAGCTGGTCGTCATTATGAAAGGCCGGGCCGCGCGCGATCATGTCATCCCAGGCGCGGATGGTGGCCTCCATGCGGGCACGGTCGAGACGGATGCCGTAAAGGCTTTTCTCGTCCATGCGCTCCATGAGTTGCTCCAGCGAGTCCGCAGTCACGATGTCATCCGGGCACTCGCTAATCAATCGCTGGACCAGCTCCTTGTTGCCGAAGAGGACGCTCTTGAGGAGAGCGCGCCGGTCTTTGAAGCGGAAGGCAGTCATGTAATCGCAGCCGGAAACCGCCAGCTCGCGGATGGCGATCTTCCAGTTCATCACCTGCCAGGAATACTGTCCCGGCTGGCGGAGAACGCTCTCAACCAGATGGCGCGTGTCGCCATAGGCGGGCATGGGGCCGGGCGTCATGATGCGTTCGCCGCGCGGGTTGAACCAGAGAGCGGAGCGGGGCGGCACCAGACTCAGGCCGTCGTCTGGGCGGCGCTTGGCCGGATGATGCACGCCGGCTGCGTAATGCCAGTGCAGATCGAGGTGAGTCAGGTTTCCGCCGACGGCCGCCACTTGATCGTGCAACAGGCCGTCACCGTAGATGTGAGCGCCGTTCAGCAGTTTCTCCGGCGGGTCACCCCAGGGCTTGTACCAGTTGGCGCGGAGACGGCTGAGGTCGCCGCCGCAGATGCCGCCAGAGGCGATGACGACATGCTCGGCGGAGACGATGATTTCGTCGCCGGATTCCATGGCGTGGCCGCGAAGGCCGGTGGCACGGCCGTTGGCGGTCTCGATGGCCGAGACATCAGTATCAAACAGAATTTCCAGATTGCCACGATGCGGGTGGGCGTCGAGAGCGGTCAGCAGGCAATGGATGATTTCGTATCCGGTGCCCCAGGTGATGTGCCAGCGGGGCACGGTGTTCCCGGGCCCGTAAATGCCGCGCTCCGCCCAGTTGACCAGAGGAAGGAACGTGACTTTCTTGCTGTTGAGAAACTCAAAGATATATTCGAGCGAATTCTCGCAATAGAACCTGGCCCAGTGGCGCGGCCATTCGTCGTGGGCCTGGTAGCCGGCCACGCTCTGCCAATCGCGCCAGGCGAGCTCGGGCGAGTCCTGGATGCCGAGGCGGCGCTGATGGGGCGTGCCGATCATGTGCACGCCGCCGAAAGATTGCTTGGCCAGCCCGCCCAGGTTTTCCGCTTTGTCCTTGTCAAGGAGCAGGACGCGGCGGCCGGAGTTGAGCAACTCGTAGGCGGTGACCAGGCCGGCGAGGCCGGCGCCGGCGATGACGATTTCAGTCTGGTAGCGTTTGCAAGCCGCCATGGGTCCGCTGTTGAGGATAGCATCAGGCGTGTCGCAGTTTCTCATTCCTGCTCGCCCTTTGTTACCATCATCGGTTGATGAAAAAGGCCCTCCAGCACGCGGACTTCATCGTGGTAGGCGCCGGCGTGGCCGGACTGCGCGCCGCCATCGCCCTGGCGGAGGCGGGAACGGTGCTGGTGCTGGCCAA
>DASVFK010000360.1:0-9347 GCA_036380095.1 Candidatus Angelobacter sp.
GGAAGGCCCGATGAAACTGATCAACATGCGAAGATTCACTGCTTCAGTGATCGCGATTGCGATCAGAACAGGACCGAGCAGTCCCGCAATGCTTTTTGAATTCGCCATGCTTGCCTCCTCTTTCCTTTGCCTCTCCGGCCATCACGCGGTCCTGAGGGGATAGCTACATGGGGGAGATTCATCACGTCACGGTCTTCATTCCCCGCTGCCTCGCCGCCTCGTACAAGATGATGCTTGCCGCAATTCCAGCGTTAAGCGACTCCACGCGCGGAGAGTGCGGGATGGTGATGAGCTCGTCGGCCAGGGACAGGATTTCCGCCGGCAGGCCCGCCCCTTCGCCGCCGATCACGATCATGGAGGCACCGGTGAAGTCCGCTTCGGGCAGCGGACGTCCCTTGTGCGACGAAGTGGCCAGCACACGGACTCCATGCTGCTTCAGGAGCGTGATCGTCTCCGCCAGCTTCACGCGGACGAGCGGCTCGCGGAACAACGAACCTGCGCTGGCCCGCACCGCCTTGGCGTTGAAGTGGCTCACGGTTTTTTCTCCCAGCAGCACCGCGCGCGCGGAGAAAGCTTCCGCCGAGCGAATGATCGTTCCCAGATTGCCCGGGTCCTGGATGCCGGCCACGGCCACCAGAAGAAGGTCGCTCGTGACCTGATCCAGCAAATCATCGAGCTTGGCCGGCTTCAGCCGGACCAGGGCGGCCACGCCCTGCGGCGTCTCGGTGCCGGCCGCGCTCGCGAAAACATCATCGGGCAGGAGAAGAGCTTCCGCGTGGCTGGAGATCTGTGGGAGCAGGCGCGCGGCGTGTCCCCGGCCTGACTGGCTGAAGAAGACGGCGTCAAACCGCAGGCCGCTGCGGATGGCTTCTTCGATGACGCGGAGGCCTTCAATGGCGAGCGCCCCCTCGGCCGTCGGTTCGGCCTGGGCAAACGCCTTGCGCAGCTCTTTCACCAGCGCGTTCTGCCGGCTGGAAACGGGGCGAAGCCGGCTTTCGACCTCATTCTGGATGGTCATCTGCTGCCATCATACTGATTCCGCCGCGTCGGAGGCGAGACTGAACGCGGGGTCAATCAGGGTGGTTTCGCGCAAGAAAGCAGCAGGAAAGCGTTCTTCTCGGCAGATATGGCCGGTGATAACCGGCTTGCGAGGGACCCGGTTTGGCGGCGTGCAGTCGAAAAATAAACTATAACCAATGGCTGTTTCTACAGTCCAAATAACAAGAATAGGGCCTGTTCTAGTTTCCAACTAATCTGGGTTATGATGTGGGCCGCGGGAAGCCGTTGTTGACTACGTTGTTCCGGATGGGACCGTGCAAGAAAGTAAGCCAACCTTATTGAGTGCCGCTGAAATCGCGCCCGCGCGCGAACCCGTTGCCGCTCCCCCTCCTGAGTCCGTGTCTCCCCCGCAGGAGCCGGCCCCGGCCCGCCGGCCAAAGCGCTATTTATGGTGGATTGCGGCCGCCGCGGTCCTCGCGGTCCTTTTGTTGGCGCAATGGGCCCGCCCCTCGCGGCGCACGCCTGTTGGCGAAGGCGTCCAGCGCACGTCGGTGGTCGAGCGCAAAACTTTCCTTCGTTCTTTGCGCTTTCACGGCATCGTGGAGGCAGTGGAGTCGCACGGAGTGTCCGCTCCCAGGCTCTCCGGCGAGGGCATGAACCAGCTCATTATCACCAAACTGATTAAGAGCGGAAGCGTGGTGCACCAAGGCGACGTGCTGGTGGAATTTGACCGCCAGGGCCAGGAGCGCGTAGTGCTGGACAAGCAGGCGGAGTATCGCGATCTGGAAGGGCAGATCGTGAAGAAAAAGGCCGACCAGGCGGCGGCGCGCGCGGCGGATGAGACCGAACTCAAACAGGGGGAAGACGCGCAGAAAAACGCCGAACTGGAAGTGAAGAAGAACGAGATTGTCAGCCAGATCGATGCGGAAAAAAACCTGCAAAATCTGGACCAGGCGCGGGCCACCTTGAAGCAGCTGCACGAGACCTTTGACCTGAAGCGGCGCGCCGCCACGGCCGAGCTGAAGATCCTGGAGATCCAGCGCGACCGGGCGCAGATGGCCATGCGCTGGGCGCAAAACAACATGCAAAAGATGGTGGTGCGTTCCAGCGTGGAGGGCATCGCGGTGGTGAGCTCCATGTGGAAGGGCGGCAGCATGTCTGAGGTGCAGGAGGGCGACCAGGTGCGCGCGGGGACCAGCCTGCTGCAGGTGGTGGACCCCAGCCGCATGCAAGTGCGTTCCCGGGTGAACCAGGCGGACATCAGCCTGCTGGCTGATGGGCAGAACGTGCGCGTGGGGCTGGACGCCTATCCCGGCCTTTCCTTCGCCGGCAAGGTGGAAGGCCTGGCAGCGGTGGTGCAGACCAGCGCGTTCAACCGCAAGGCGCGGGTGGGCACCGCGCTGTTTTCCATCCATGGCACAGACCCCAGCCTGCTGCCCGATCTTTCCGCGGCTGTGGATGTTGAGTTGATGCGGCGCCCGGACGTGCTGGTGCTGCCGCGCGATGCCATAGTGGAGGAAGCTGGAAGTTCTTTTGTTTTCGTCCGCACCGGCTCCGGCTATGAAAAGAAGCAAGTGAAGCTGGGTGAAGCCAACGATACAGAACAGGTAGTGGTTTCCGGCGTGGAGAAAGGCGCTGTGGTGCTGCGCAATCCGGGGGCTTCATGACATTGAGCGAACAACTGCAACGGTTCCGCAGCCGCAAGGCGTTTCTGGTTCTGAGCGGCGCCGGCGTGCTGCTGCTGGCTGGCGGCGGGCTGGCATTTCGTCGCTCGGCCGCGCCGGGTGTTCCCACGGCAGAGGTGCGTCGCGGGGAATTCGTAGATTATGTCCAGGTACGCGGCAGCATCAAGGCGCTCAAGTCCATTCAACTCATCGCGCCTTCCGTGGAAGGCGATTTGCAGATCGTGAAACTGCCGCCTACCGGGACCATGGTGAAGAAGGATGAAGTGGTGGTGCAGTTTGACACGTCAAACCTGCAGCGCACGCTGGAGCAGAAACAATCTGACCTGAAGACGGCCACGGCGGAAATTGAGCGCGTACGCGCGGACGCCCGGCTCAGCCATGAACAGCGCGCCACGGACTTGCAGCAGGCCAGTTATAACGTGGAACGCGCTAAGCTCGATACCAGCAAGAACGAGATCCTTTCCGATATTGAAGGCGCGCAGACGCGGCTGAAACTTGATGATGCGGAGCAGAAACTGAAAGAGCTCCAGCAGAAGCAGGTTTCAGGAGAGACGTCAGCTGGCGCAGACATCGCGGGCAAGAAAGGCAAGGCGGAAAAGGCGCGGTTTGACGTGCACCGCACGGAGCGACAGGTTGCGTCACTGAGTTTGCGCGCACCCGCCGACGGGCTGGTCACCATCATGCCCAACTTCCGCGCGCAGAACTGGATGAGCGGCGGCTCCCCGCCCAACTTTAAGCCGGGCGACCGCGCCTGGGGCGGAGCGATCGTGGCGGAACTGCCCGACCTGAGCACGGTGCGCATCAGCACGCGCGTGGATGAAAGTGACCGCGGGCGCATCGCCGCCGGACAAAAGGCCATCGTGCGCATTGACGCGGTGCCGGACAAGGAGTTCCAGGCCGTGGTGGCGGAGATCAGCCCGCTGGCCAAAGTGGATTATTCGTCGTGGCCGTTCACCAAAAACTTCGACATTGTTCTCGAGATCCAGGACGCGGACAGCCGCATTCGCCCGGGAATGAGCGCGGGCGGACGCATCGTGGTGAACAAGGTGGAAGACGGCGTCCTGGTTTCCGCGGCGGCCATCTTTGTGCGCAACGGCCAGTCTGTGGCTTACGTGATGCACGGCTCCAGTTTTGAAGAACGCACGGTGCAGGTGGGGCGGCGGGGAAAAGATGAATTGCTGATCTCCTCCGGTCTAAAGCCGGGCGAGAAAGTGGCGTTGCAAGATCCAACGCAGGAGAAACCAAAGCGGTGAAGAGCAAGGCCAGGAAGATCGGATTAGCGCTGGGCAGCCTGTTGGTGGTGGGCCTGGGAATCGCTTTAGCGGCGCAGCGGCTGCGTCCTGCGGCCAAGGACATTCCCACCACGCGCGTGCAGAAGGGCGTGCTGGAGCTTGACACCACGACCGACGGCGAGATGAAGACGCCGCACTCCGCCATGCTGGTGGCGCCTTCCGTGAGCGGGACGCTGCAGATCGTCCACCTGGCGAAGGCGGGCACGCCGGTGAAGGCCGGAGAGGTGATCGTGGAGTTTGATCCCAGCGGCCAGCAATACGACCTGGAGCAGAGCCGTTCCAAGCTTGCGGAAGCCGAACAGCAGATCGTGAAGGCCCAGGCGGACGCCGCGGTGAAAAACGCTGAAGACAAAGTCGCCCTGTTGAAGGCGCGTTTTGACGTGCGCCGCGCCGAGCTGGAAGTGAGCAAGAACGAACTGGTCAGCGAGATCGACGCCAAGAAAAACCTGCTCAGCCTGGAAGAAGCGCGGCGGCGGCTGGCGCAACTGGAACAGGACATCCATTCGCGAGCGGCGTCAAACTCGGCGGCGCTGGCGGTGCTTGAGGAGCAGCGGCGGACAGCGCAACTTGGCATTAAGCAGGCGCAGCACAACATCGAGAACATGCAGTTGAAGTCGCCCATTGACGGCGTGGTGTCGGTGAAGGAAAACATGTCCGGCGGGATTTTCTTCTGGGGGATGACCCTGCCCGAGTATCGCGAAGGCGACCTGGTGTATCAGGGGGCTTTTCTGGCCGAAGTGCTGGACACGAGCCAGATGGAAGTTGTGGCCAAGGTGTTTGAAAGCGACCGTTCCAATGTGAGCGTGGGGCAGAAGGCCGAGGTGAAGATTGAAGCGGCGCCGCGCTCGGTGTTTCCCGCGTCCGTGAAGACCATTGCCGGCATGGCGTCACGGCGCGATTTCGGCCCCGATTCGGTGAGCCGCTTTGACGTTTTTCTGGCCATCAACGGCCGCGGAGAAGGCGTGCGGCCGGGAAGCGCGGCGCAGATTCTGGTGCACGGCAGCCAGCTCAAAGACCAGCTCTTTGTTCCCACCCAATGCGTGTTTGAAAAAGACGGCAAGCTGGTGGCCTACGTGAAGCAAGGCCAGGCGTTCAAGGCAGTCGACCTGAAGATCAAATATCGCTCGGAAAACCGCGTGGCGGTGGAGAACCTGGCGGAAGGGACCGAGGTGGCGCTGGTGGATCCGGAACAGGCGCGCGCGCAAGAGCAGAAGAAAGCGGATTCCGTGGCGCCCGGAGTGGGCCAATGACACCGATGCGCGCGCCCGGGCTTGACGTGGCGCAGTACGCCGCCGACCTGAAGTTCGGCCTGGAAAACCTGCTGATGCACAAGCTGCGCTCGCTGCTCACCATGCTGGGCATGATCTTCGGCGTGGCCGCGGTGATCGCCATGCTTTCCATCGGAGCGGGCGCGCGGCAGCAGGTGATGGCGCTGATCGAGCAGATGGGAGTGCGCAACGTGATTGTGGAGGCGCACGAATCGGCGGCGTGGGAGGATTACCAGAAAGTGCGCAAGCTCTCGATGGGGCTTACGCTGCGCGACCTGCGCTTGATTCGCTCCAATGTTTCCGGCGTGGTGGATACGGCCCCGCGCAAACGCTTCACTCCGAACAAAGTGCTGCCCAAGCCGCAGAACGATATGCCGGCCATCTATGGCGTGACGCCCGAATTCCGGCAGATCGCCAGCCTGAAGGTGGTGGAAGGGCGGTTCTTTGATGAAGAGGAAAATGGGCGGGCTGCGCCGGTGGCGGTGCTGGGGCAGGGCGCGCGCACCAGCCTGTTTGGACACGCGGAGGCCGTGGGACAGTACGTAAAGGTGAATGAGCAGTGGTTTCACGTGATCGGCGCGGTGGCGCCGCAGTTGAGCGCGCAGAGCAAGACGGAATCGCTGCCGGCGGAGGACATGAACAACCTGATCTACGTGCCGCTCTATTCCGCCATGCTGCGGCAAGAAGACAGCCGCGCCAACATGAAAGATGAGATCGATGGCATTTACGTGCAGCTCAAGTCCGCGGAAGACACCATCCCCACGGCGGACATTGTGCGCGCGCTGCTGAACACCACGCATCACAACGCGGGCGATTTCGGCGTGATTGCGCCGGCCGAGCTGCTGGCGCAGCAGAAGCGCACGCAGCAGATTTTTGACCTGGTGATGGTGGCCATCGCTTCCATTTCGCTGCTGGTGGGCGGAATCGGGATCATGAACATCATGCTGGCCAGCATCCTGGAGCGGACGCGCGAGATCGGCATCCGCCGCGCTTTGGGAGCGCGACAGAAAGACGTGGTGCGCCAGTTCCTCACGGAGGCCGTGCTGATCTCGCTGATGGGAGGACTGATCGGCATCGCCTTCGGCTTCGGCATGTCGCGGCTGATCGCCGGCCTGGCAGGATGGTCCACCGTGACCACCGCGAGCTCTATCGTGCTGGCCTTCATGTTCTCCGTCTCCGTCGGGCTGCTGTTCGGAATTTACCCGGCGCGCAAGGCGGCGCGGCTGGACCCGGTGGAAGCCATCCGTTACGAATAACACAACGCATCTTGAGGTTTGCCCATGAAGAAACTTGCGCTCGTGCTCTCCCTGCTCGCGGCCTGTGTCCCTGCTGTGACGCAGGAGTTTTCCGCGAAAGCTTATTCCGGCGGGATTTTTCGCCCGCGCAGCTCGCCGGCGCAGCTTTCCGCGCCCGGCGGTCTGGAAGACCACGTTGTCTCGGGCAAGCTGCGGCTCACTCTGGATGATGCCGTGGCCCTGGCGCTGATCAACAACAGCGACGTGAACGCCAGCCGCGCGCAATCTGAGCTGGCCAACTTCAGCGTGCAGCGCGCCCACGCGCCGTTTGATACCGTGTTCACGTCCAGCTTCGCGCCCACGCGCTCTAACTCCCCAAGTACTTCGACGTTGAGCGGCGCGGCCACGCTGAGCACGCTCAACCAGAGCTCGCAGGCGCAGGTCTCACAGCAGTTCCAGACCGGCACCAACCTGAGCGTGGGTCTGAATAGCACGCGCGCCACCACCAACAGCAGCTTTGCCACCGTGAACCCGTCATTTTCGAGCGGCCTGGCCTTTTCGCTTTCCCAGCCGCTGTGGCGGAGGGCGGGACTGTTTCCCAACCGCGCGCCCATCGTGATCGCGCAGCGCGGCGTGCGGCAGTCCCGGGCCACGCTGGAAGCGCAGGTGAGTGACGTTGTGTTCCGCGCTGTCGGCCAGTATTGGGACGCGGTGCAGGCGCGCAAAAACATGGAAGTCCTGCAGAAGTCGCTGGACCTGGCGCAAGCGAGCTATCAGCGGGACAAGCGCGCGCTGGAGCTGGGCGCGCTGCCGCCGCTGGACATCTACCGTTCGGAGTCGCAGGTGGCGCAGCGGAAGATCGCCGTTCTGCAAGCCGAGTATGCGCGCAAGCAGGCGGAAGACGCGCTACGGCAGACCATCGGCGCCGACCTGGACGCGCGCGCCGGAGCGCTTGACCTGGAGCTGACGGAGAAGATCGAAACCGAAAGCACGCTGGCGGCAGTAGATCTGCGCGAGGCACTCAGCACCGCGCTGAAGAACCGCCAGGAACTGGAAGCGCAGCGGCAGCAGCTCGCCGTGGACGACACCAACGTCAAGCTGGCCAACAACAACCTGAAGCCCGATCTGAACCTGAGCGCCAGCTACATCAGCAACGGCCTGGGCGGCACGGTGTTCGATACATCCGGTGCAACGCCCATCGTGGTTTCCACCGGCGGGTTCGCGGACTCGCTCTCCCAGCTTGGCGGCTTCAAGTTCCCCACATACGGCATGACCTTGCGCCTGCAGATGCCGTTGCACAACAGTTCGGCGCAGGCGGACCTGGGATCGGCGCTGGTCTCCAAGCGCCGCGACCTCTACCAGATGCGAAGCCTGGAGCAGTCGATCGCGCTGCAGATTAAGAATTCCGTACATGACCTGGAGCTGGCCGAGCTGGTGATGGCCGCGGCCAAGACCTCGCGCGACCTGGCAGAGAAAAACCTCTCCGCGGAAGAACGCAAGTACCAGCTTGGCGCACAGACCATCTTCTTTGTGCTCGACGCGCAAAACCAGCTCTCGCAGGCGGAGCTGAGCCTGGTGCAGGCGCAGATTGCGTACCAGAAAGCGCTGGCGGAACTTGATCACGCTGAAGGGACGCTGCTGGAGAAGCATCAGGTGACCGTGAAGCCGTGAAGTAGGGCGGACGAACTGCCACGATCATCACGCCAGCAGGAGAGCTGTCATTCCGAGCGCAGCGAGGAATCTGTTTTTCCGATCACGGTGGTTCCGGCGATCTCTTGTTGCCACCTTGAACCATCATCCGCGACAAATTCTGTCAGCGCCGACCCACCAGGACCGGGGATTATACTTTTTCCCGGCGACTGGGTTATCCTTTATGGTTTTGCCATTCACAGGAGTTGCATTTGGCTGCCGAAGTCGTAAAGATCAACGCTGAAAACCCAGACCCGCGCATGGTGTCGTACGTTGCTGACCAGATCAAGAAAGGCCAGGTGGTGGGCATGCCTACGGACACGTTTTACGGGCTGGCTGCCGATCCGCTGAACCTGCGCGCCGTGGACCACGTCTACGACGTGAAGACGCGCAGCCGGCACAAGCCGCTCTCGCTGCTGATTGAAAGCGTGGAGCAGGCCGAATACCTGGCGCGTCCGCTGCCGGAGGAGTTCTACGAAATCGCGCGCAAGTTCTGGCCGGGGCCGCTCACCATCATCGTCAAGGCTTCGTCGCGGCTGCCGCTCAAGGTCACGGCCAACACCGGCAACGTGGCCCTGCGGCTGCCTGCTTCGCGCATCCCGGTGGAGGTGATCCGCGCCGCCGGCGTGCCCATCACCGCCACCTCGGCCAACATCAGCGGGGCCAGCGAGTGCACCACCGCGGAAGGCGTGCGCCAGCAGCTCGGCGGCAAGATTCCTCTGATTGTCGATGGCGGCACCAGCCCGCGCTCCGTGGTCTCCACCATCCTGGACATGAGCGAAGAGGGCAAGTGCTCCATTCTGCGCCAGGGCGCCATTCCGCAAAGCGAGCTGGCTGAGTTTCTGCGCTGATGGCCGTACGGTTCCGCAAGTCGTGGCTGCTGTGGCTGCTGGCTGCCCTGCTGTGCTATGGAGCCGTAGTTTACATTTTGATCGTGCGCCAGGCCGGCAAGAATGAAGCCAGCCCGGCGGAAGCCATCGTGGTCTTTGGCGCCGCCGAGTATCAGGGCCGTCCTTCGCCGGTGTACAAAGCGCGGCGTGACCATGCGGCCCGGCTTTACTATCGCGGCCTGGCGCCTATCGTCATCACCACCGGCGGCGCCGGCGCCGACCTCAAGTTCAACGAAGGCGCTGTAGGACGCGAGTACCTCAAGACGCTGGGCATTCCCGATAGTCAGCT
>DASVFK010000361.1:0-6546 GCA_036380095.1 Candidatus Angelobacter sp.
GTCTTCCACTTGAAACGTTTGTGTGAATAGCCGCTCCGCCAGGCGATGCCGGCGAATAATGTCTTCCGCGCGGCGGCGGCCTTTTTCCGTGAAGTAAATCATCTGCTCGCCGTGGTCGAGCGATTCCGTGGGCGCGCGGAACGCCACGTGGCAGCGGTTCAGCACGCGCTTGTGCGTGTGCGGTTGCGGCGTGTGTTCGGCAAGTTCCACCAGTCCCATCACCTGCATGCGCTCGAGAGCAAGCGGCATGGGCAGGGAGCCTTCCACCTCCACGCGTCCCAGTTCGGCGGGTTCACCGTTTTCCGCCAGCACCCACAGCTCTTCCAGCACTTCGTCAAACTGCTCTTCATCGCTGACCACGAAAGTCTCTTGCGAGGCGATCCTGCCGTGATGCAGCTCGAGCAGGCGGTCTGCCAGGCGCGCAACGGCAGGGTCATGCGTCACCATGATGATGGTGCGCCCTTGCGCATGCAGCTCGCGCAGTTGCCGCAATACGATCTCTTCGTTCTGCGCGTCCAGGTTGCCCGTGGGCTCGTCCGCGAGCACGATGTGCGGATCGTTGATCAGGGCGCGCGCGATGCACACGCGTTGCTGCTCGCCTCCGGAGAGCTGCGAAGGAAGATGGTCCGCGCGCTCCTTCATGCCAACGCGCTCTAAGGCCGCCAGAGCTTCTTCCTTGTCCGTCATGCTGTGGAAATACTGTGCCAGCATTACGTTTTCCAGCGACGTGAGATAGGGAATCAGATGGAACTGCTGGAAGATGAAGCCGATCTTCTCCGCGCGAAAGCGGTTCAACTCCGCCGCGCTCATCTGCGAAACATTTGCGCCGTGGATGGAGATTTCGCCGCTGGTGGGCTGGTCCAGACAGCCCAGCAGGTTGACCAGCGTGGATTTCCCGGAGCCGGAAGGCCCCATGATCGCCAGCCACTCGCCCGGCGCAACCGTTAGGGAAACGTCGTCCAGGGCGCGCACCTCGACGTTGCTCTTGTAAATCCGGGTCACGTTTTTGAGCTCAATCGGCATTTATTCCCCTCTGAGTATCCCAGCCGGTTGAATCTGTTGCAATATCCGCAAAGGCGCCATGGCCGCAATCAGCGCCAGCACCACACTGCCCAGCAGGACGGGCAACAACAGCGCCGGTTGCGGCACAATCGCTGCCTCAAAATTCACCTTACCGATCCAGAATGCTACCGCGCTGCCTGCCACATAGCCAGCCGCAGCGCCGGCCAGAGCCAGAATGGAGGCTTCCGCAGCGAACAAAAAGTTGACCGTCGGATTGGACGCGCCCAGGGCCTTCATCACGGCAAAATCCTTGCGGCGCTCCAACACCGAACTGGTCAGCGTGGCGATGATCGAAAGCAGGATCATCACCAGCACCACAAGGGACGCCGCCAGGACCACCGAACGGGTCTTGCCGACAACAGCGGTCTGCTCGCGCGTGATCTGGCGCACTGGCTTGACCTCGGCTGCGGGAAGGGAAGTAGTGAGCCTGGCGATTATCTCTTCGATTTCCCGCGGCCGGCCCTCCACACGAACCAGGGCTGTGCCCGGCTGCTGGCCGGTCCATTCCGTAAACATGTTCAGTGGAACGTAGATTCGGCTCTCATCATCTGAGCCGGAACGGAACGTGCCTGCAGAACGAATCTCAATGTTCCTATGGCTGAAGCTGATGGCAAAGGCTGAACCATGAGACAAACGTTCTTCCGCGCGCGACCCCAACAACGCAAATCCTTCACGGGGAGAGGTCATCGCCCACCAAGAATTCAGCTTTTTGAGTTTCTCCAAGTCAGCGCCGCCGACTACGACTTTTGAGCCATCACTACTCGCGGTGGCAACGGCGTAGGCCACGGGCACGACATCACCCTTGCCGGCCAAAACCTTTTCCATCGTCTTGAGTTCGTCCGCGCTGAGACTCCCCTGTTTTTGAGTAACCACCACATTCGCTCCGAAATTGCGGAACTCGCGGCTGAGCTTGCTTTCCAGGTCGTAATAGACGGTTAGGGCGGCGGTTGCGATGGTGGCTGCAACAGCCACAGAGATCAGTGCGGTGAGGGCGCGGTCCTTGCGCACCCAGGCGGCCTTCAGCAGCAGGCGCAGCAACAGCTGTTTGCGGGTCATGCGTTGCCTCGCAGCACCACAGCGGGATCAAACTGCATGGCCTTGCGCACGGCGCCGGCGCTGCCCACGAACGTGACCACGAAAGCCGCAATGATCGTCACGGCCAGGACCACGGGTTGCACGCTGATCGCCGAGCCGAAAACGGTAATGCCGATGCGGTGCGCAAGAAACGTACCGGCCAGGAAGCCCAGTACGCCACCGAGCAACGCAAGCAATCCGGCTTCCGTAAAGAAAAGGGAAGCCACCGTGCCATTGCCCGCGCCCATGGATTTCATCAATCCAACTTCCTGGCGGCGTTCCAGGATGGTGGCTGCCATGGCGGCGGAGACCGCCAGGCCCGCAGCCAGCAGCGCGGCCAGCGTGAGCAGCAGCATCATGCCGCTGATGCGCGAGAGAATCTTTCCCTGGTTCTGCTCCACCTGCCTGATCTGCTCCACCCGGACGTTGGGGATGGCTTCCCCAATCTGAAACGCGATGGAGTTGGCGTACGGCGAGCAGTACCAGCGGTCGTGGTCTGCGGGCGACATTTTGGAGGGATCGCGTCGGCCGAAGGCGTCTTCCGGCTTAGTCAGGGCGCTCACCACCACACGCTGCACTTTACCCAGATGCCCTAGTATCGGTTGCGCAATGTGCAACGGCGCCACGAGGGCCTGGTCTTCCGCGCCGCCGGTGTCCAGGATGCCACTGACCCGCAGCCTCTTTCCCTGGACCTCAACTGTATCGCCCGGCTTGATTCTGGCTGTTTGCGCCAGTTTGCTTCCGGCGAGAACCTCGGGTGCGATGTCCTGTGGCCATGCGTCATAGTCGGGCGGCCAAACGCCTTCCACTTTCCACCATCCATTCACGCTGCGCACGCCGGTATGGAACGTGTCCTTGCCGTAACGCAGTGGCTGGTCAAAGTATGTGCCGATCAACTCGGCTCTGTATTCCCGGCCGCCGACTGAGACATTCTCCAGCGATGAGAGCAGAGGCACAAAGCCCTTGATGTTGTGCCCCCAGAATGTGCCTTTCATTTTTGGCAGGTCGGATTCGGGAATGAACGCGCCTTCGCTCGCCGGCTTCAGGTTCACCCCGCCGATATTCACGTCCAGGGTGTCTTCGATCGGCGTGACCGTGAGGTTCCCGCCGTTGCGGCGCAGGTCTTCGTTGATCTTGTCTCCCACGTCAGTTCCCACGGCGATCATGGCCGTAGCGATCGTCATGCCCAGCGTGATGGCCAGCAGAGCGACCGCTTTGCGGCGTTTCTGCCGCCGGAATGACTCGAAAAGAAGACGGAAGAACATCTCAGTGTGTGAACTGCTCGATGTGGGCCTTAAGATCGGCGGCGAGAACCACGATTGCGTCACCGTTCTGGGTTGAATGCAGAGGAATCGGGTTGCAGCCGCCGGGCTGTCCGACGCTCTGCGGGTTGATGGGCGCGGCGCAGTTCTTGCACACGATCCCGTTCGCGCCCTTGTAGAACCCCACGGAACCGCAGATGGTGCACGCATCAAAGATGGTTTCCACCTTGCCGTCAGGCTTGCGGTAGAGCAGGAAGCGAACCTTCACGCCCCCGATCTCGGCGCTGTAGCGGCGCAGATCGCCTTCAGCCAGATCAGCCGTGGGGATCACCACTCGGCCGTCCTTGTCAAAGGTTGTAGCGATGGCCGGCGATAAGGCCGAAACGCTCTTGGTGTACACGAACTCCGCGGTGACCATGAAAATAAAAACAAAGGCTGTGGCCACCACCGCGATAGACCAGAAGCGTTCTCGCCGCGCGCTCCATTGCTGCTTGCGTTCCTCAGCCTTGGAAAACGCTGCTGCCGGCGCGGCTTCCGGCTTGCGACGGCCGTACTCCAGGAGCACCATCAGCGCCACCAGCGCCATCATGGTGACAGGGAAGAAATAATCATTGCGGAAGATGGGGCCGATGATCGCCATCTCGCGCTTGCTGGAAGGCAATACACCGGATTCAGAGAGTTCATGCAGGCCGGTGATGATCAACTGGCCGGCCACGAAGAAAAGAATCACGGTGGTCACGCGGAAGAACTTGCGCAGATCGATGCGTACGCTGCCTTTCACGAACATCACGCCAAAGACCACGGCCAGGGCCACACCGAGCAGGGTCCCGAAAAAGCTCATAAGGGCCGTGGAATCGAGCGTCACGCCGGAAAGAATCACTACCGTCTCCACGCCCTCGCGGAAGACCATCAGGAAGATGAAAGCGAACAGTCCCCAGTTGGACCCTTCACCGGCCAGCGATCCTACTCTGGTTTCAATCTCTCCCTTGAGTTTGCGCGCCGTGCGCATCATGAAAACGACCATGCTGATCACAAAGACCGCAGCAATCAGCATGACCCAACCTTCAATCTTGTCCTGATTGATAGGAGCATAGGAGAGCGCCACGCCTCCGGCAATGCTGCCCAGGAACGCTGTGCCCAGGGCCAGATAGACGGTCCTGCGCAGGTCAGGTCGCCCGATTTTTGCCAGGTAGACCAGCGTAATGCCGACGATCAGCGCGGCTTCAACGCCTTCCCGCAATGTGACAATGAGGGCCTGGAACATGAGGCAATCTTGAAAATGAATTTCAATTTCAATTAGAAATTGTACGCACCTCAAAAACCAGAGTCAACTAAATGAAACAGACGTTTAGGTCCCTGTTTCGTGGGAACATCCTTTGTGAGCTGCAGTCGCGTCCAACAGGCGAGTGTTGAAAATCACCATCTGCCGCCGGCCGAATGAAATTATTGCACTGCGACCACTGTGGGATTCGCTCTGCGACCCGCGCGTCTCCACCACGTTCCAGGATTTTGACCTCAATCTCCTTGCGGCTGAAACTTTCGCTGGCAGGGAAGAGCCGCTTGTCGTCTGCGCTGAAGCTTCCTACGGCGCCGCGATTGTTCCCGCTGCCGTGCGCCCCTGCGACGGCACTCTCCGGCTGCTGGGAGAGGAAGTGTTTGATTACCGCTCGTTCCTGCACCAGGGTGATGATGAGGTCTTGTTTTCAGCTCTGGCTGTTCTCGCTGAGCTTGGGATGAATCTCGAAGTCGTTGCCTTACGCGAGCCTGATTGCGGGCGTGTTCCGGCGGGTCTGCCGCTCTTCCCGTTCAGCGCGGCGCCCGCGGTCCTGCGCACGCAAGTCACCGCAGCTGAATTCGAACTGCGCCACACCCGGTTGGCGCGCAACCTTCGCCGCCTGCAACGGTTGGGCCTCGAACTCGCAACGTATCCTGGAGGAGACTCGCGCCTGCTGCGCACGATCTATCAGAACAAAGCCACGCAAGATGCAGAAAGCCTGTTTCACGACCCTGTGCGTGTCCAGTTCATGGTTAGAGCAGGCATGCTGAAACCGGAGCGTATGGAAATCTTTACCTTGGAGCGCGGAGAGCGAATCGGCGCCGCTCTTGTTACACTCCTTGATCCCGGGGTGCGGCGCTTTTATACGGGATGGTTTGCCCCTGAACTTGCCGCGCATTCTCCCGCGCTCACGTTGATTTATGAAGTCACGCGCCTGTCACTCGCCGCTGACTTGGACTGCGACTACATGACCGGCGAGCAGCCGTACAAGCTTCGCCTGGCCACGAGTTCCATGCCGCTCTACAAGCTCAAGGCGGCTGCCGCCCAGCTTGCCGCGGCAGTCTCGCGCACCGCGACTGTGCTTGGCCAGGCGAGTTGAGCACTTCGCCCGAGTTCTTGCGGCGCACCCCAAAACCACAAGCTTTTTCAGAGTCTTTTCAAGAACGCCTTGGCCTCTGCCAGGTGCGGGAACAGCTTTTCTTCTTGCTGAAATTCCCGTGAATGCACGCAGCGCCTGCTCCCGCGCAGTTTCACCGGATGCCGCAGGTGCAGCATCTCGTGATAGACCAGATATTCCACCGCATAGCGAGGCACCTGCGCCTGGTCAAAGATGCGGCTGATCACGATGGTGTTATGGGCGGGATCGTAATGGCCCAGGCTCTGCCGCGAATGATTGCCGCTCCAGGTCATCCGCGGACGCGCCATCAGCCCGTGGAAGAAGCGCCGGTTCAAGTCGTCGAAGATTTCTTCCAGGTGATAGTGTTCGCCGTCGGCGCGTTCAATGCGTTTGCGCCCGCGTATCTGCCGGATCAGGTGCGCCTTGGCCGCCACGGCCGGGCTTCCGGCAAACCGCCTGTAACGAGCCGCATGGGCCCCATCGATCTGCTGGCGATATAGCTTGGCCACCAGTATGTGCAGGATGGAGTGCAGCACCGTCTCCGGCGCTCCTTCCAGCAGATCAGAGAGCCTCACCAGCACCTTGCCCTGCCGCAGCCGGATGGTGTTGTTCAGATTGTTGAAAGCGTAAAACCGGATTTCGAACTCCGGCATCTCCGCCCGCGGACGGACTTCACGGTAGACCTGGTGAAACAGCGAGTTGAGCCTGGGATGCATGATTGAAACGCGCGCCGGCGGAAGGACGGGCTCACTTCT
>DASVFK010000362.1:0-5340 GCA_036380095.1 Candidatus Angelobacter sp.
TGTGCAGTTCGTCAATGCCTTCCAGCGGCATGTACATGGCCATGGTGCCGCCGATCTGCTTGCTTGCGTAAAGATCGGGCTGGCCGGGTTGTGGCGGCATGTGCTGGTTCAGAAAAAGTTCGGCATCGCCGCGCTTCATCCAGGCAAAAATGTAAGGAGGCTTTTCCGGCACGGTCTGCGACACGGTGAAGCCCAGCACATCGCGGTAAAATTTCAGGCTCTTTTCCATGTCGGCGACCATGAGATTGGGCGTGATCTTGTTGAATTTCACTGGAGTCTCCTTTTTCTGTGGCGGGGCGGCAGAGGTTGATGGTTTGTTGGACTGGGACCTGGCCATCCCAACGCACAAGCAGAAGACAAGCAGGCAGGCCAGGGATTTCAACATCTCAGTTTTGTTGAACATCAAGTTCTCCTCTCACGCCGGCTGGTTCCATGGATCCAGGATTGGACGGGGAACCGAGCCAGCAAACTACACGAATTTCAGTTGCTGTGCTCGCATCTCCTCCATCCACGAAATCCTGCGAGAAGAGAATCGTAGGTAGGGCCTGAATGGCCTCCGAGGTACCGAAAGCAATCTACCAGACTAGCCCTCCGGGAGCAAGAGCATGGCAGGCTATACAATGAGCGACACATCCGCTGCATCATGAGTACTGAGAACCGCCGCGACTATCTTGTGCTTTTCCTGTTGACCGCCGTAGTATCGGTGGCCGCTCTGGCCTTTTATTACCGGCAAAATGCAATCCTGCTTTACGGTGACGCCGTCGCCCACATCAACATCGCGCGGCGGGTGTTTGACTCGCGCACGCCGGGGATTTTCCAACTAGGCACGGTCTGGCTGCCGCTGCCACACCTGCTTGACATCGCCTTTGTGGCAAACGGCTGGATGTGGCGCAGCGGCATAGGCGCGGCAATTCCCTCCATGCTGGCTTACATTGCGGGAACCTTGGGCGTCTTCCGCCTGGTGCGGGGGCGCGCTTCACGGACGAGCGCATGGCTCGCGGCGCTGGTGTACGCGCTGAATCCGAACTTGATCTACTTGCAAACCACAGCGATGACGGAGCCGCTGTATCTTGCGCTGTTCGTGTGGACTGCCGTCTATTTCTCGGAGTTCGTGCGCCATGCGAATGATCCTGCGGGCGCCGGGGCATCGTTCGCCCCGACATCGCTCGAGCGATGCGCCATCACGCTTTCTGCCGCGATGCTGGCGCGCTATGACGCCTGGTTCCTGGCTGTGTTCGTCCTGGGCGGAGCGTGGATCGTGTGCTGGCGTACGGGCCTGGTCGCGGCGGCCAAGCGGCAGTTACTGAGTTTTTCCCTGCTGCCGGTACTTGCCGCCGGTCTGTGGCTGGCTTACAACCACGCGGCATATGGCAACGCGCTGGAGTTCGCCACCGGACCTTATTCATCGCATGCCATCCAGCAGCGCAGCCTCACGGCAACCATGCCGACTTATCCGGGCGAGAAAGCGCCTCGCGATGCGACTCTGTACTTTCTCAAGCTGGCCCGCTTGAACATGGGCCAGGACAAAGCGGAGTATCTGGTTTTTGTCCCTGCGCTGGCGGCGCTGCTGGCGATGATTTATTTTTCACGCAGTTACTGGCCGTGGGCCCTGCTGTGGATTCCTCTTCCGTTTTATGTGCTCTCCATCGCCTGGGGGAACGTGCCGATCTATTTTCCCGATTGGTATCCCTTCAGCTACTACAACGTGCGTTATGGACTGGAGCTGCTGCCGGCTCTGGCGGCATTTTTTGCCTTGGGCTGCGAATTCCTGAGCAAATTCCTTTCCTGGTACAGAGTAGGGGCGGCGGCAGCTTTAGTGGTTTTCTTGAGCTACTACTCCGTGTGGCAGAGATTTCCTATTTGCCTGCGTGAGGCCCGTGTGAACGGCGGAACGCGCATGGTGTTCGAGCAGCAACTCGCCGCCGCATTGCAACGGCTTCCCGCCGGGGCCACGCTGATGATGGATTGCAGTTCGTATTCCGGCGCACTGCAGCAGGCCGGCATTCCCTTCCGCCGGATCTTGCGCGAGAGCAATCCTCCATATTGGGAAGAGGCCCTCGCGCGGCCGGCAGAATCGGCGGATTACGTGGTGGCCGTCACCGGCGATGAAGTCTGGTTTGCTGTGCGCCGCTCCGCGGAAGGGTTGAAGCCGGTTGCCACAGTGGGCACTCCCGGCCGCCGCAATGCGGTCATCTATCGCCGGATGCCCCAATGATGGTGCTACAATCGCGGCAGCTTTGCTGAAGAAATGATCTACGCCCTGGCGGTTTCGGTGCAGTCTTCACTCTCCACATTTTTCTCTCACGATCTTGCCCGGCTGCTGCTGGCTGCGGTGCTGGGCGGCGTGATTGGTTTTGAGCGGCAGCTCAAACGCCGTCCGGCGGGCTTGCGCACCAACATGCTGATATGTTTCGGCGCGGCGCTGTTCACTATTCTTTCCAGCGAACTGGCTGCAGGTTTTGGCGGGGAGAAGACGCGCATCGCTTCACAGATTATTCCAGGCATCGGATTCATCGGCGCAGGCTCTATCCTGCGCGCCCGGGCCAACGTCACGGGGCTCACCACCGCGGCCACCATCTTTGTTGTGGCTTCAGTGGGAATGGCCTGCGGAGGGGGATTTTACTGGCTCGCGACTTTTTCCGCAGTCTTGATCGTGCTCTGCCTGGCCGTGCTGGGCAGCCTGGAGACGCAGTTCAACCTGAAAGCGCTGACGATGCACTACAGCATGGTGACCGACCGCTCTGCGGACGAGTTGCTGGACGGGGTGAACGCGGTGCTGGATGAGCGCGACAAGCAAATGCAAGGCATGCGGCTGAGCAAGCTGAACGGCAAAAAGAAGATCGTTTTTTCCGTCGAGGGGACGCATAGCGAGCACAAGGAACTGCTGGAGCGATTGAAGCAGTCGACCGGCATCCAGGACATCACATCGCAGCTGGACCGGAGGGAAGCCGACTAGATGACGGCGGTCCCGTTCACCAAAGCCTCCGCCTGCGGCAACGATTTCCTGATCATCGATGCGGCGCGCATGCCTGCTGATCCGGGCGATTTCACGCGGCGAATTTGCGATCGCCACAACGGCGTGGGCGCGGACGGCGTGGAGTGGGTTTCTCCGGGCGAAAACGCGGATCTGAGCATACGGCTCATCAACGCCGACGGCAGCGAAGCGGAAATTTCCGGCAACGGCACGCGCTGCGTTGCCGCCTATGCCGTGGCCGGCGGAAGCAAAGAGAAGCTGGCGATCCGCACCGGCGCCGGCATCAAGCGCTGCGAACTGGTCAGCCGGAGCGGCAACAGCTTTGAGTTTGAGATGGAGATGGGCACGCCGCAGGTGAGCGAACCTTTCATGCTCAAGCTCGCCTCCGGGAGCGTGAAAGGAACGCCGGTTTCGATGGGCAACCCGCACTACGTGGTCTTCGTCGAGGAGTTTCCCGCGGCGTGGCAAGAGGAGGCGGCGCAGACCCAGAAGCAACCGTGTTTTCGGGAAGGTGTGAACGTGGAGTTTGTCCGCGCCATCGGCCGCCATGAGATCGATATCCGGATCTTCGAGCGCGGCGCGGGCGAGACGCAATCTTCGGGGACCGGCTCGTGCGCATCGGCTGTGGCGGCGATTGCCGCAGGCCGTGCGCAGTCTCCCGTGAGCGTGCATGCGACGGGAGGAACCCAGGTGGTGGGCTGGTCAGGGCCCGGAACCGCGGTGACGCTGCGCGGCCCCGCCCAACTCATTTGCCGGGGTGAATTCTTTGGCTGAGCGCAACATTATCAAACCGCGGGCGCTGCGGCCGGGAGACAAGATCGGCCTGGTAGCGCCGGCCAGCAGCTTTAGCCGCGAGGCTTTTCTGGCCGGCGCTGAGCGTTTGCGCCAGATGGGCTACCAGCCCGTGTATTCGGAAAGCGTTTTTGATCGCGATCTCTACTTTGCGGGCTCTGCGGCGCGTCGCACGCAAGAATTTCAAGAGGTGTGGCAGCGCGAGGACGTCGCCGCGCTGGTTTGCGTGCGTGGCGGCTACGGCAGCAACTACCTGCTGGAGCAACTGGACTTCGCCAGGCTGGCCGCAAGCCCGAAGATCCTGCTGGGTTGCAGCGACATCACCAGCCTGCTGACGGCGATTCACGATCGCACCGGGCTGGTCACTTTCCACGGGCCCATGGTGGCCAAGGACATTGCCGGCGCGACGCTGGAACTTTCCAGTTGGAACAACGCACTTGAGGGTGCGGAATCGTGGAGCATTCCCGCTGGCAGCGTGCAAGTCTTGCGGCCAGGGCGCGCAAAGGGGCGATTCTACGGTGGATGCCTCTCCATGCTGGCGTCGTCGCTGGGCACGCCATATGAGATCGAGACGGACGACACCATCCTGTTTCTCGAGGACGTGGCGGAGAAGCCGTACCGCATTGACCGCATGCTGATGCAGTTGCGGCTGGCGGGCAAGCTGGAGAAGGTCCGTGGGTTCGTCTTCGGGGAAATGCTGGATTGTAGTCCCCCGGCCACTGAGAGTTACACCTTGCAACAGGTAGTCCTGCGGATTCTCCGCGAGTTTGACGTCCCGGTGGTGTACGGGCTGAAATCGGGCCACGTGACCGGGGAAAACCTGACGCTGCCCCTGGGCGTGCACGCGGAATTATCGGCGGAAAACCTGAGAGTAGAACTGAAGGTATTGGAAGCAGCCACAGTTATCCGTTAAGCTGACAACCACGAGACGGAAAAAATGATGGAGCAACAGCACGTACACATCATAGGAATTTGCGGCACGGCCATGGCGTCACTGGCCGGCCTGCTCAAGCAGCGCGGATTCAAGGTCACCGGGTCTGATGCGGCGGCGTATCCTCCTATGTCGGATTTTCTCGCCAGCCTGGCCATCCCCGTCTCCCAGCCTTACGCGGAGGCGAACCTCAAGCCGCGTCCGGACTGGGTGGTGGTGGGGAACGCCATCTCGCGCGGCAACGTGGAACTGGAACATGTGCTGGATGAGCGCATCCCCTTCCGCTCCATGCCGGACACGCTCTACGACTTTTTCCTGCGCACGCGCCAGCCGATTGTGGTGGCGGGCACGCACGGCAAGACCACCACAACATCCATGCTGGCGTGGATTTTTCAGCAGGCGGGGAAAGACCCGTCATTTCTGGCCGGCGGCATCGCGGAGAATTTCGGGAGCAGCTTTGCCTTGAGGCAGGGCAAACACTTCATCCTGGAAGGCGATGAATACGACACGGCTTTTTTCGATAAAGGCCCCAAGTTCCTGCACTATTTCCCGCAAGCTGTCATTTTGACGTCAGTAGAGTTTGACCATGCGGACATCTATAAGGACCTTGAGGCGGTGAAGACAGCCTTCAAGCGACTGGTGA
>DASVFK010000363.1:0-3927 GCA_036380095.1 Candidatus Angelobacter sp.
GGTACGACCGTAGTTCCGGGTTCAATTTCACGTTCCCCACCCTCCGTCGTTCGGTCTGACGGCGGGTGGGACCTGCTCGGCGCGTCACTACGCTCCGAAGTTCGGCAGCAGGCTCCCGCT
This sequence comes from Candidatus Angelobacter sp., assembly GCA_036380095.1. GTDB lineage: Bacteria > Acidobacteriota > Terriglobia > Terriglobales > Acidobacteriaceae > Angelobacter. The sequence continues at coordinate 121 of DASVFK010000363.1, forward strand.
GCGCTCACGCCTGCTGAACGCGTCAAAAAGCTGCTGCGTCTTGGGGGACCGCAGCAGCTCTTCCGCGAAGGCGGGCTAGAACCCGCTGACCGCGAGCCATCGTGCCGGCGCCGTGGCCGTGGCGGGAATCGCCACAAACACGATCGGGGCGATGCACGGTGAAGGAAGCGATACGGTGCCTTCGATGTCCGCGTCACCTGCGGCGGTGGCCGGCGACGTTCCGGCAACCAGGTTGACCACCGTGGGCGCGCCTGCGGCATCGATGCTCTGGCAGCTCAGGATGGCGGAGAAGTTGGCTATGGGGTTGGTGCCGTTGCTGACCAGCACCAGGCCGCGCACGCTCACTTCGAGTTTCCCTGTGGTTTTGAGCTCTGCGTTCCCGGAAGCGATCTTCCAGGGAGCGCCGGCCCCGCCGATTCCGCGGATGGCGTTGGTAGCGCCGGTGAAGGGCCGCACCACGGGGGAGAGGCGGTTGAATTCAAAAAGATTGAGGGCGTTTTCCGCTCCGCCTTTGGGAGACGCCGTTCCTACCATGCACAACAGAACAGCAAGGGCAATAAGCTTTCTCATTTGCTCTCCATTTCTTCCGTCGTACAAAAACTGGGTCACAAGAGAAGTGGACTGGGACACCCGGCTGCGACTTGGTCGCCCGCAACTACAACTGTGACGTGGATTCAGCCCCGGAAGGTGACGGCAATCATACGCCTCAGGCGTTAATTGTGGATGAAAAGTTTGCTGCGCCGGGCTTAATTGCTTAGGTGGACGTTCGCTTCAGCCTCAGGCGCAATCACGCCCTCTGGCAGCCGACCGCCGTTGTATTCGATCAGACGGTTCTTCCATTTGAGGAAATCCGTGATGGTCTGCGGCTCGATGCGGACCTCCACCCGGCGCAGGCTGGCCAAGAGCAGGTTCATCTCCCACATCAGGCCGATCTCCGTGCGCTGGCTGCGGCGGCGGGGTTTTACCGCCATGCGGACTTCGCGGGCCTTGCATTCGAGCAGGCCCCAGTTCGGAGGTAGCTCGTGTTTCGCGATGAGGCCCTGCGGCGCAAGATAGAAGCGTTCACACCCCATACCCTGCGAGGGATCTTTGCGGAACGGCTTGTCGTGATCGGCCAGAAAATCGGCGCGCGTGATCTTGCACTCCACCAGCACGGAGCGGCACTTGCCTTTCCAGGCGATCACGTCCGGGGTCTCGCCGCTGGCGCAGGACTGCTCGGAGAGCACGATGCCGCAGCGGTAACTGCTGCGCAGCCAGTTTTCGGCCAGGTGGACGAGTTGGGCGTGAGTCACAGGATGTTTGTATCGCAGATGCGGGCGGCTGCCTAGTGGCTAGCTCTACTCCCCTTCACTCAACAGTTTGCCCAGGGTGGGCTTATGCTTGGGCGTTCTCCTGCGCTTGGTGCTTTCTTCCCGTTGCACCGGCGGAGGCGTGCCTAGGGCCGCGCGGGCCATCGACTTCACGGCTTTGGCGGCGGTGAATTTCTTCGGCTTCTTTTTTCGCGGCATGGCTCCAGATTTAACCACAGAGGGGCACAGAACAACATAGCCTGCAAAACCAAAATCCACCACGGAGACACGGAGGCACAGAGAACCGTTGAGTATTGCATTTGGTGGAAGGCGCTCTTTTTTCTTGTCCCCGAACTCGGGCTATTAAAGCACAGGGACCGAAGAAATACGGTGATCTTGACGGCACATGTCTCAATTCTCTGTGTCCGCTGTGCCCTCTGTGGTTAATATAGAGATGATGGACGAGCGCGATTATTACGACGAGAAAGAATCCAAGAAGCCGCACACCCTGAATTGTCCGCACTGCCACCAGGCGAACGAGTACGAACTCTCATGGCTGGTGCGGACCAAGAAGAAGCAGCTGCCGCCGCGGGCCGACGAGCGCGACCGCGCCAAGTTCGCCAAGGCGCAGTCTTACATGGTCCGCCGCGACGATATGGTGGCCTGCAAGAACATGCGTTGCCGCAAGAGGTTTGAGGTTGCGGGCATTCAGTCCGTGGCGTTTCTTGACTGATCCGGTTCCTGCGGATGCGCCGGGATCTGACGCGGCCTCTGTTCCCTCATTCGCAAAACAATCTGCCCGATAAACGCCGCGACCGCGGCAATCAGGAAGAAAGTCTGACGGCTGACGACATACGCGAGGAAGAGTCCGATTGCGCCAAAGTACAAACTGGCCGCCGGCCAGCTCGTGGGCGCTCAAGAGGATTGGCGATATTGAGTCATGCTCTTTAGATGATATCAGCGGGTAGAATGCACCTTTAAATCCAGCCCTGAAAATCCATCAGTGCTCATTGGACAGGGCCTGATATTCCGGGGCTGCGGTACCACCACGCCCTTGCTTCATTTATACTTGCCAGTTTCATTGGTCATGTCCGGGCCTAACAGCAAGCCCGGGTTTGACATCTAAGTTGTTGGCGCACAGGAAAACTCACGTATGAAGATTCTGGTCTGCATGAAGCAGGTCCCGCAGAAAGATGCCCCGCTCAAGCTCAACGAAACCGGCACGTGGATCCGCGATGACGTATCCTATGAAACCAACGAGCCGGACGCTTACGCCCTGGAAGAGGCCCTGCGCCAGAAGGAAAAACACGGTGGCGAGGTAGTGGTGATCACCGCCGGCCCGGCACGGGCACAGACGGTGTTGCGCGAAGGGTTGGCCAAGGGCGCCGACCGCGCCATTCATCTCGAAGACAACGCTTTTGTCGGAATGGACGCGCTGAACGTCTGCAAAGCATTTGTCGCTGCGATCAAGGACGAACAGTTTGACCTGATCTTTACCGGCCTGCAGTCGGACGATTACGGCTACGCGCAGACCGGCGTGGTGCTGGCCGAGCTGCTGGGATGGCCGCACGCCACGATCATCATGGAGATCCAGAAAGCCGATGGCGGAATCCGCGTGAAGCGCGAACTGGAATCGGGCTTTTTCCAGAACGTGAACATGCCGCTGCCGGCGGTGCTCACGATCCAATCGGGCATCAACAAGCTGCGCTATGCCACGCTGCTGGGCATCAAGCAGGCCAAGAACAAGCCGCTGCGCAAGGTCACGCTGGACGAGGTGAAGTCCGCGGTGGGCGAGAACCTGCAGAAGATCGAGAAGCTCTACGTCCCACAGAAGACCAAGAAGACGGAGATGCTGGAAGGCGCGCCCGGCGAGGTGGCGAAAAAGCTGGTGGACAAACTGCGCAACGAAGTCCGGGTGATTTAAGTTTTTTGAAGGAGGACATGCCATGGAACGGATGGAATACGATCCTGAAGGCGGGAATTACCTCCCTGTGACCGAACATGAAACCGGCGCCACGTTCATGGTGGTGGGCGTGGTGATGCTGCTGGGCGGGCTGGGCTGGCTGCTGTATGTGGGCTGGGACATTCGCGCCGGCGGCAACCTGATGCGGACCATCTTTATCGTGGATGTGGTTGCAGCCCTGGTGCTGATCGTGCTTGGGTTCATCAAAAAGAAACGGCAGATCGCGTAAAAACAGATGGCAGACACAATTCTTGTAGTGGCAGAGCAGCGTGAAGGCAAACTGAACCGCGTCTCGCTGGAGACGATCACAGCGGCGCAAGCCATCGCTGCGGAAACCGGGTGGGCAGTCGAAGCCGCAGTGTTCGGCAGTGGTATCGCCGGCATCGCGCAGGAAATCGCGGGCAAGAAGCTGGCCAAGGTGTACGCGATCGAGTCGCCCAAGCTGGCGAAGTACGAGCCGGACGGCACAGTGGCCGCGCTCAAGGCTTTCGTCCAGCAGAAGCAGCCGCGGCTGGTGCTGATGCCGCACACCTACCAGGTCCGCGACTTCGCTCC
>DASVFK010000364.1:0-14545 GCA_036380095.1 Candidatus Angelobacter sp.
GATCGGAGTGGCCGGCACCGGAGCCATGGCCCTGTTCCGCAGCTCGCTGTTCACCATTCACGCCGGCGACCGCGACATCGGCGTGGGCCCCAGCAGCTTTCTCCAGATCTTCCGCGACGCCTCGGACCGCGCCGTGGACCGTCTTCGCGCCAAGGCCCGCGGCGACCAGGTCAGCAAACTGATGGACGGCATCGACTTCGACAAGGCTTTTGCCGGATTGCCCATCTATTGCCTGGCGTTGATGCAGAACGTCTCCGCCGATGATCAGGTGCAACTACAGAAGGCCTTGAGCACACTCGCCGGCGCCGCCATTGATTCCGATATCAAAGTGCGCATCGTCGGCTTGCAGCTTATGAATCTCGTAGGCTTTAACGTGCTCAGCGCGGCCGTAGACTCGCTGCGGGAAGAGATGAAGAAGGCCGCGGCAGTGGCTGCCGGCAAGTAGCTCAAGAACTCAGTAATCCGATGATGTCCTTCTCTCATCATGGATACCCGCCTACAGGGGGGCCATCAGCCCGGATAAGAAATCAGTGTTTTGCCTGAAGACATTCCAAATTATGGATTTGCCTTCAGGCTAATATCCTAAATATCGAAGACATCTTTCGAATCATATCTTAGAAATCGCTGATTTTTAATGCCCATGCGGCTGGAACCGTGATTGCATTAGTCCTGATTACAAGTAGTAAGTTGACCTAAGAGCAGTCGACGACGATGAGGGGCCCAAAGGGAACAACTTCGTAGAAATGCGAGGCGTTTCCCGCGTGTGGAGGTGTGCTTATGTCGTCGAAGAGCAGACTTGGGCTCTATGTTAGTGACAAGTGCGAAAGGGCCGCCCCAAACGGCAAGCCTTGGCTGGAATTTCGTGCATTCGTCCGCAAGTACTGGCCTCTCCTCTCAAATTACACTTTGCTCGTCTCGGAAAAGACGCAGAAAATCCTCGAGGAGATATCGGCGGATCTGCAACGTTCAACGGGAGTCGCGCCCCAGTGGAAACTTGAAGTGTCCAGAAATCCGACCGCGCTCAGGTTCGCCTTACACGGAATGTCGGAGAAAGAGCTTGAGAGGATATTGTTTTTCCTGGATCCAGAGAACCTGAAGGATGAGTGGGAGAAACTCTTCATGCTGCGGCTGGCCATCGCGCAGCGGGGTCAAAAACTCAACATAAACTGTGGCGCATGGCTGTGGGCTGAGAAAGAATGGGCTGAAAACTGTGGCGTCCAATGCAAATCAGAGATCCACTCTGATGATGCGATAGTTTTCCTGGGCCAAGACCCAAGCTGGATGCTTGATCGGTTTGTACTGGAGCATTTGGAGACCGTGATGTTGTTCAATCACCGCATCCTGACGAGTCGCGTCCGGCCGGCTTTTGGAGAGTATCTGAAAATTGCAGAACCTCGCCATCTTCTTAAGGGGACTTCCAATGCGGGGCCCAAGGTCGCAAGCTTTCTGCTGGCCGATTATTTCTACGGTACGTTCCCGCAAAGGCAAGACAAGTTATGTCATGTGGTTTATTGCGCCGGTCGTCAGCGCGAGCGCGCGTACGGCTCAGAATTAGAGAGTCTCATCGAGACCTGTGCCGATCCGCGGATGAGGATAAACCTCATGATCAACTGGGAAACTGCGGAAGAATGGATTCAACAGGAGTTTCAAGTGCGGGCCCCGGGGAGCATCGCCCTGCACTAGAAATTGCGGCGTATCCATGATGGCGATCTCCTGACAAGTCCGTCGAGCAGGCCATCCCAGCGCGCCCCACAAGGCATGGTCGGATCAAAAAGCTTCCGAGCAGTGGAACAGTCGTCTCCGAATCAAACGCCTTCAGGCTCGTTCAATGCGTTTCGATGAAAAGGAAGAACCTCGGAGATCGAGCTGCACGGCGCCGGCCGTCTGCACCGTCAGCAAGAGCGGGTAAAGCCACACCCGCCTCGGGGCGCTTCTCGCTTCGCCACTATTTTGGCGCCGCGTCCACGTTCTTCGCTTCCCATGCCCGCACCTTCGTACGCGCGGCGTCGAAGAGTCGCTCGTAATTCCCTTTGCGAATCTTCTCGCTTGCCTCCGGCGTGAGCAGCTTCCACAGCGGATCGTAGAGCGAATAGACCTTCAGGTAGGATTGCTGGTCCTTGGGCGCCACTTCGTCGGTCCCGAAGAGAAAACGGTCAGGGTAACGGTTGAAGAGGTCAACGGCGATTCGCGTGGATTCGGGAGTTCTAAAGTAGTAATCCTGCACCTGTGTGGCCACCAGATACTTGGCGACCTCGGTCCAGGAGATGTCGAAGTAGAGGTTGCTGAAGGCCGGGTCTTTGAGCATCTCTTCCAGGATGGCGGCGTGATGATGTACCGGCCGCACCACGCGCCCTACGCCCATGTGCGCCCAGATGATCGTGGTCTTGGGATGGCGCTTGATCAGCTCGCGCATCTGTTCCAGATAAGCCGGCGGATCGCCCTCTTTGGGGAACGGCGTATCCATGTCATTGTGCAGGATCACCAGCAGGCCGCTCTCGGCGCAGAAATCCAGGATGCGGCCCAGCGCCGGATCGGTCAGGCTGGCCACGTCCCCGGCAACCTTGGCGGAGACAAATTCCTTGTGGATCGTGAACTCGCCGATGCCCGTAAACACGCCCGGGAATGTCTTGAGCACGCGCTTGATGTGGTCCGCCGCATACATGTCCGCGGGATTGAAGCCGGTGATCATGGGATCCAAGCGCGACTGCTGCTCCTTGCTCAGTGATTTGTAGGCCATGGCGATCATTGCATCCGTAAATGAGTAGTAGTAGAGCGGCGAATCGGAGGCCAGATAGTAAGCCGGCGCGCGGTCGCCGGAGTTGCGGTACGACCATTCCTGCTGCAGCGGGATGCCGAAGATCGCCACCCGCCCGACTTTGTTTCCCATGATCTCCAGGAATTTGTGAATGTCTGTGCCTTCCTGAACGTAATTGGTCAGATGGAGGTGAGAGTCATTCAGTTCGTAGCCGGAAGGCGGAGCTGCTGGCGAGGTTTGCGCCGCACTCCAGTTGCACCAGACCAGCAGTAGAACAATCGCCAGCCGGACAATCAGGGCGGTCGGCGGCGAGGCATCGCGGCGGCGTTCAGGGATTTTTTGTCCATGTAGTTCGCTCAAAAAGCCAGCTCCAGATTCGTGTGGAACACAAAACCCGTGGACCCCACGTTATATGGGACTGACGTATATCCAACGGGCGACCTGTACAACAAAAGCCCTTCCATGTTCCAGCGAACAACTTTGTTCTTAAACGGAAACCAGTTGAGGCCGATCCGGGTGTCATAACCGCCGCCCAGGTTGCCGAGGACCATCGATCCTCCGGCATAGGCTTGGAGACTCTTGGGTATGGCCATCGCCGAGGCCTGCAACTGGAAACCATGGTTACGGATCTCGGGCAGGCCCACGACGCCGGCGCCGGTGAAATTGTTCAGCCAGCGCCAGTAGTATTCGGCGTCGAAGGAGAAGCCGTGATACTTGAGCCCCACATCGGTGCAAGCCATCTTCCAGTCCAGCGCGTTGACCGTAATGCCCGGACCGAAGATGTTGGGAGTGAAAATAAGGGTCCCATCGCCGAGACGGATCTGCGTGTTCTCGATGGTTTCCGTCCCCGGCTGGCTCTGCGCGGTCTCATGACTGCGGTTGAAGTGTCCCCCAATTCGCGAGGCGAGTTTTCGGTGGTCCTCAAAGTCGCCCCAGCCCAGGCCGAAGTCGCCGCCCTCCCAGACCAGAGCGCCGGCAAAGGTGTTTAAGCCGTTGTCGAGTTCCAGGGCGCTCACGCCCAACTGGCTCGTGTTGTTGGCGAACATGGCCTGGTACCGCAGCCGGTCCGTAATATCGCCCTTGGCATTAATGCCCGTGGTATATGAGGGGCGGAAGAACTCGTCGCCGATGAGGCGTGTATCCACGGAAAGCCAGAAGGGAAAGTTGCCTTCCACACTCCGCGTGCCGGGGAGAGAGTAGATGCCGCCGCCCAGTTGGAGATATTTGTTGAACTTGTAATCCACGTGCCCGGCGAGAACCACCTGCGCACCCTGGCCCATGGTTGGGTTTGAGGTCCAGGCCCAGAGGTAATAGGTGAATTTTGGGTCGATGATCCACCCCAGGAACTTGAACTGCAGCTTTTGCAGCTGAAAGTCCTGGCGCCGGACCACCGGAACCACCTGGCCGAACCCGTTGATGTACGTGGAGGAAAGCGCCAACTGGTTGAGATAGCGGACGTACGTGTAGATGCTGATGCTGAGATCGCCTTTGTCGGTGCTCGCCACCTTGAAGCCCAGGTTGGGCGTGTACTTGCCCCACTTCTTTTCGTCGTCCGGCTTTTCTTCCTGCGGCTTGCCTTGCTGCTCCGGAACAGCGGAGGGCGCGAGCTGCGCCGATGTCAACGAAACATTGTTGACAGGCGTTTGGGTGGTTTCTGTAGGCGCCTGCTTTGCTTCCGCGGAAGGCGCTTGCCCCGGCGCATCTGGCGATGGTGCGGGCGTCGTCTGATGCTCCGCCAGAGTCTGCCGCAGAGTAGTGATCTGCTCCACCAACTCCTGGTTTTGCTTTTCCAGCTGGCGGTTCTGCTCCATCAACCGGTCGATGGTTTTTAGCGTGTCCGTTGTGCTGGTTGCCTCTTTGTCAGCTGTACCTTTGCTGGCGTCAGAAACCGGCTTCGCGGGCTGCTGGGCGTGGCCGCTGCCGCCTGCGAGAGTCGCAACAGCCAGGAGCAAACCGAAATGCAGAAACCCCGACAGAACAGCTTTCGTCACGCTCATCTCCATGGACCTTCGCGGGTCTTCGCACCGGGTGCGAATCGTTGCCGCGAGCGCAACCGTTCAGATCACTTCAATCCCACCGAACGCGGCGAGTACAAATTGATGCCGAGTTTGTCCGCGATGTAAGCAATCGCTTTCTGCGCTTTCACGCTGTTGCCGGCCTCATCCAGCCGCGGCGCAAAAGCAGCCACGGCGCCCTTGCCCGGCGCCACCGCGATAATGCCGCCACCCACGCCGCTCTTGGCCGGCAGGCCCACTTGCCAGGCCCAGCCGCCGGAGCTGTCATACAAGCCCGCCATGGTCATGGCCGAGAGAATCTCCGGGATGTTTTCGCGCTTGATCACCTGCTCCCCCGTCACCGGATTCATGCCGAAGTTGGCCAGGGTTGCTCCCATCACCGCCAGTTGCTTGGCCGTCACGCCCACGGAGCACTGCTTGGTGTAGTTGTCCACCGCCTCCAGCGGATCGGAATAGATGCGCTCATACTTGAGCAGCAGCGCCGCCAGCGCCTTGTTGCCGGTATTGGTGGCCGCTTCAGATTGATAAACCTTTTCCAGGACCGTGAGTTTTTGTCCCGCGGCCTTGCCATAGAAGTCCAGGATCTTGTTCCACTTGGCTTCCTTGTTCGCGCCGGAAATCAGGCTGGCCGTGGCGATGGCCCCGGCATTCACCAGCGCATTGCCGGTGTGGGTCTTCATGTCCACCACGGCTTCCACGGAGTTGAAGGGCCGCCCTGTGGGCTCGTTGCCGACCCGCTCAAACACCTTGTCAGCTCCCAGCTCTTCCATGGCCAGCGCCAGCGTAAAGACCTTGGAGATCGACTGGATGGAAAACGCGTAGTCCACGTCACCCGCAGTGACCACCTGGTTATCTGTCGTAACGATGACGATGCCGAACAGCTTTGAATCCACGTGGGCCAGTTCAGGAATGTAGTCCGCGTTCTTTCCGCTGGTGTCGCTCATGAACCGGTTGTAGGCGTCTTTCACCACCGCCTCCACCTGCTCGCGTGTGGGCGCCACGGGGCTGCGCTGGCCGGCAGCCTGGGGCTTGGCCGCGGCTTGCGCGAATGCCGGAACACCGCTCAACATCATTGCCAGGCCCAGGACCAGGCCGGCCACCAGATTGCGTCTCCTGCTGCCGTTGAAGTATGAGGATTTCATTTCGTGTCCCCTAACTTGTAAGAGAAGTTGTATTTGAATGAAAACTGCAGGTGATAATCGTCAAAGGTAAAGCCGTCGGCGAAGTTGGCCCTGCGGCCCCAGATCAGTTCGCTGCCCACCATGACGTTCTTGACCGGGTAATACAGCAGATCGATCAGCCCGTACTGGCCGCGATGGAAAGCATCCGGTGTTTGCAGCGCCACGTTGTAAATGTTCACTAATGAGTAGCCGAGGCTGCTGCTCCATTTTTCGTTCCAATAATGGTCGTAAAACGCCACCACGCCCAGCACGTGCAGCGCATCGCCGGCAATCGGCGTGCGGGCATTCCTCAGGTTGACGCGCGGTGCAACGTCCACCGGCGCATCATTCATGTAGTTCTCTATGCCGTCGCCGTAGACAATGCTCCACTTGATCGTGTCTTTGTCGTTAAGGACCCCGACATTGGAGCTGGCATGCACGCCCCAGCCGAAGGTGTGGCCGCTCAAGTTGGTCGTCGCCGTAGGCGCGTTGTCATCCCAGGCGATGTAGCGGAACATCCCGGAGAGCTGCAGGTAAGTGCGCTTGCCGCCGTAGCGTACGTGCCCGGAGATATCAGGCGCGGGAAAACGGAACTGTACGCCCTGAAGGATGTCGCGGTCCTGAATGCGGCCAAGGTCGGCGCTGGCGCCCGGCCGCTCCAGCGCCACCATGACTTGCTTGTTGCCGTCATTGATCGGTTGCCAGCGGAGCTGGACGTTGCGGAAAAACACCATCCCGTTCGGCCCCCAGTACTCGATCGAGTTGGGAAAGACGTCCGGGTCCATGAACGGGCTCCACGTCTGCCCGGCGAGCACCTGCCCCATTTCGCCATAAGCCTGGCGCAACCGGAAGTTGGTCTCCCCGGCCTGGTTGCCCACACCGAAAAGCTCGAATTCGAACACCGTCTTTAACTCGCCCATGGAGGTTGGCACCAGCGTCTTTACGCCGAAGCGAGTTTGCCGCACTCCGGTAAAAAGCCTGCCATCCTGGCCGAACTCGTTGGAGAAGGAAGGCAGCCTGGTGGGGCGCACCACATCAAACCAGTTGGGATCGATCTGATTGAAGTCGTAGCCGAAATCCAGCATCGCGTGGCCGTAGATGTCCATCTCCGGTGCTTTCACTTTTGGCTCCTGCGGCGCCGGCTGCGGCGGGGCGTCTTGAGGAGAAGAAGGAGGACCGGGAGCAGCGCTGGGCGCCGACATCGCTCTCTTCGAAGGCAAGGCCGCGGCCTGCGATGGATCGGTGAGCGTTATTTTTGTTTCCGCCGCGCCCGTACTCTCAGGACGCGATGCTGCGGCATCTTCCTTGATCTGCGCCGGAGGCGATTGCGTCGCTGGCCGTCCCGCGGCCGTCACCGTAGCGGGCACCACCTTCGGCGGCCCTGGTTGTTCCCGCTCCATCGCGGCGATCCGGTCCTTCAGCTCCTGGGTCAACTGTTCAAGCTGCTGGACCTTGTCTTTGAGTTGCTGGACCTCTTGTGTCTGGGCCGGGGTTTGTGCCGAGGTTTGTGCTTGCGTTTGCGCTAGTGCCGGAGCCATTGCCAGGCAAGCCGCCAACACAAAACAGCGCAAGCCGTGCGTGTGCATGTTCGAACCCGTCCTTCCTTGGTCCTCCGCCGGTCAGCCGCTGGTCAACACGAGGAAGCAGCCTGGGTGGAAGCAGAGACACTGGGCAGGAACTCGTCTCATGCTGTGGTAGATGAACGGACAAAAAACCGGGTTGTGCCCCTATGTGCGGTAGATCTGCCGCCGTGCGTAGCCTGCGTCGCGCCGTACTCTCTATGGTTCATGTTCTTTCGGCGGTGGATTCCCTGATTGCCAAAGCCGGCATTTTTCAGTTCAATGAGTTAAGTTGCATACATCCCTGCACATGCTCAAGACCGCAGCCTGCCGATGCCTTTGCGCCTTCCTGCTGCTGGCGCCGCTGTGCGCCAGGCCGCCGCAAGGCGGGCAAGCTGCGCCGGTGGCCGCCGCGGCCGATCTGGTGCAGCAGGTGCTTTCCCGCAGCGGATCGCCTGCCACGGTCAGCGTGAGCTTTCAGAACATCTCCGTGCTGCCCACCGATTTGCAGGAGTCCGTGCAGAACACCGTCTTCACCGCCTTCCGCAACGCCGGCGTGCGCCTGGTCCAGCCGGAAATGACCCAGGTGCATGTGGAGATCACGTTTGCGGAAGACCTCCAGGGCTATTTATGGGTCGCCGCTATTCAACAAGGCACCGCCCGCAAGATCGTGATGAAGAAAGTGGCGCGCGCGGAGCGTCTGATGTCTTCGCGGGCGCCGCAGCTCACCCTGCGCAAGAACCCGGTGTGGCAGCAGGATGGCCCCATCCTGGATTTTCATATGGACCATCAGAACCTGGCGCTGCTTGAGCCATCGCAGATTTCCATCTACGTAAACGATAACGGCCAGTGGCGTCCGCGTTATACGCTGGCCATCACGCACGCGCAGCCGTGGCCGCGCGATCTGCGCGGGCGGCTACAAGTAAACGGCTCGCAGTTCACGGCCTTCCTCCCCGGCACGCGATGTACCGGAAGTCTCTCTTCGCCCAATCTGGACTGCCGCTCGAGCGACGATCCCTGGCAGCTTGACCAGGGCGCGACCGTGGCTTTCTTCAGCCCGCGGCGCAACTTTTTTACCGGCCTGCTGGCGGGGCCGAGCGCAGGAGCGTCTGTGATTCCGTTCTTCTCCGCAGCGGCGTGGCAAAGCGGCGACTATCATCAGTGGGTTTTTGCCGGCACGGACGGCCGCGCACGTCTCTACCAGAATGAACTTTCCGCGCCTGCCGCCATGTTCACCTCGTGGGGCAGCAGCGTGGCGGCCATCCACTCCGGCTGCGGCCAAGGATGGCAAGTGCTGGTCAGCTCGCCCGCCGATTCGGTCCACCCCGACAGCCTGGTGGCAGTGGAGATCGCTGGCCGCGAGGCCCTGCCCGTGAGCTCAGCCGTGGAGCTTTCCGGGTCAGTACAGGCGCTGTGGACAAGCGGCAAAAACAGCGAGACCGTCAACGCGGTGATGCAATCGCCGGAGTCAGGAAAATATGAAGCGTTCACGCTTACAGTCAGTTGCGGCCAGTAGCCTGCTCCTGCTCGGCCTGTGCGCTGCGGCGGAAGCCGGCTCGCGTCCGCGCTACGGCGGCACCGCGCGGGTGTTGCTGCACGACCGCGTGAACTCGCTCGACCCGGCAACGGAAGACGACCATCCTGCAAGCCGTGACCGCATGGCAGCACTGGTTTTTGAAACGCTGACCTCCGTGGACCGCCAGGGACGAGTGCACCCGCGGCTGGCTTCCGCATGGACCCCCGATGCCGCCCGGCGCGTTTGGCGCTTTTACCTGCGGCTGGCAACTTTTCACGATGGCAGCCAACTCACCGCCGCCGATGCCGCTTCCGTTCTAAGCAAGAACCAATATGGCTGGAAGGTCACGGCAGGCGATCGCCAAACCGTGGTGATTGAAGCGCCTGCTCCGGTTGTGCACATGCCGGAAATGCTGGCCCAGCCCAGGTTCGCCGTTGTGAAGCATCTGCCGGACAATGCGATCGCGGGCACGGGACCTTATAAGTTGCGCGAGTGGCAGCCGGCCGAGCGCGCTGCCTTCACTGCCAATGAAGACTATTGGGGCGGACGGCCCTACCCCGATGCAATTGAGTTCCAGATGGGCGCGACCTTGCGCGACGAACTGCTGCAGCGCCAGCTCTCGCCCGCCTCTGCCGCCGAACTCGGGCTCGACCAGATGCGCGCCCTGGACACAAGCAACCAGAGCATCGCGCTCTCTAGCGCTTCCGATCTGATGGTCCTGCTTTTTTTGCAGCCCGAGTCAGGCGGGAAACCCGGCCGCAAGCCGGTTGATCCGCGAGTGCGCGAGGCCTTGTCGAAGGCCATCAACCGTGCGGCCATCAGCAACGTGATTCTGCAAAAGCATGGCCTGGCCGCTTCCGGGCTGCTGCCGCAGTGGCTTACCGGATACGAGTTTCTCTTCCCTGGCGGGACGAACCTTGACCGCGCCCGCGAACTTCGCGCTGAGGCGGCTGGGCTGATCATCATCTCACCTATCGCGCTGGCGTATGATTTTTCTGATCCCGTGGCCAAGCTGGCCGCGGAGCGCATCGCCGTGGACGCGCGCGAGGCCGGCCTGACCGTGCAGCCCTATGGTGAATCCCACATCAACAGCAGGAATGCGCGCGCTTCCATCAACGCGGACGCCGTCTTGCTTCGCATCCCGCTGGCCTCGCTCGAACCCTCGGTGGCGCTGGCATCGCTGGCGGAAGACCTTGGCCTTTCCTTGGACCTGAGCGTGGCCGCGCTTGGCGCCGCGCGTCCTGAAGATCTGTTTGAGGTTGAAAGCAAAGCGCTTGCGGATTTCCGCGTGGTTCCCGTGAGCCACAGCTCGCAGGCGCTCTGGCTGAACAACGGCGTCCACAATTGGGTGCAACTGCCCAACGGCGTGTGGGACCTGGACCAGCTCTGGGTGGAAGGGGCCAGGTAACGTGTCACTCAAGACCAAACTGCTGCTGCTCACCGCCATCAGCATCTCCGCCAGCGTAGGCGCGGTGGCTTTCCTGATTGAAGACCGGGCGCATGAAGCTTTCCGCACGGTGGAGCACGAGCGTACTGCCGGACTGGTCAGCCAGTTTCGCCGTGAATTTGATCACGAAGGCGACGACGTCATTCACAGCGTGGAGACCATCGCCAACTCGGAGTCCATGCTGCGGGCGGCCATCGAACTGAGCAACGGAGCGGACGTAGCCCGCTTTGTGAATGAGGCCCAGTCGTATGCCGCGGCGCAGCGGCTGGACTTTCTCGACCTGGTGGCGCCGGACAGCACCATTATTTCTTCCGCGCACTGGCCCGCGCGCTTTGGCTATAAACAGCGCTGGTTTCTTGACCGGCCCGGGCCGCTGCCGCAACAGGCCTTTCTCAAACATGTGGAAACGCCCACGGGCAGCGAGTTGGCGCTGCTGTGCCTGCGTCCCGTGCCTACGCAAGGGGCCAGTTACTATCTGGTCGGCGGCAGGAAACTCGATGCGGTGTTGCAGGCGCTCTCTCCGCCGCAGGGTTTGCGCGTGGCGGTTTACAGCGCGCCCGAACAGGGCCAGGGAGGGCTTCTGGGACCGGCCCGTGAAGGCCTTGACCTGAACCGCGTCATGCCCCTGGTCCAGAAAACGCTCGACCAGCGCAGCGAAGTTTCCATGACCATCGACATGGGCGGAAAACTTCTCGAGGAAGATCAGCAGATTGTTCACGCCATTCCGCTGAAAGGCTATGGCGATCGTGTCTCGGCGGTGCTGCTGGTGGGCAACTCGTTGCAGCAGGAACTCACGCTGGAAAAGCGCATCCGCAATATCAGCCTGGTCATCGCCGCCGTGGGCGTGATCATCGGCGTGATCGTGAGCGGCGTGATGACCGCCCGCCTGAGCCGTCCCATCCGCGAACTGGCGGAGGCCGCAACGGAAGTGGGCCAGGGCAATTGGAACGTGCGCGTGGAGTCCGGCGCGAAGGACGAGATCGGCCGCCTTGCGTCCGCTTTCAACCAGATGACCGGCGAGCTTATCACCCAGCGCGAGCGTCTGGTGCAAAGCGAGCGCGTGGCCGCCTGGCGCGAGCTGGCTCGCCGCCTGGCCCACGAACTCAAGAACCCGCTATTCCCTTTGCAGATCACCGTAGAGAACCTGGTGCGCGCGCGGGAAAACACACCGGAACAATTTGATGAGGTCTTCCGGGAAAGCGCGGCCACTCTGCTGGCCGAGATCACCAACTTGAAGACCATCATCGGGCGCTTCAGCGATTTTTCCAAGATGCCCGCGCCGCAGCTGCAGCGGGTGGACCTGAATGAGATGGTGCGCAGCGTGGTCCAGCTTTTTCAGGGGCAGCTCAAACGAGACGGCACAAAAATCGAGCCCGACTTGCAGCTCGATGCACAGCTTCCGCCGGTCAGTGGCGATCCCACGCTGTTGCGGCGCGTGATGGAAAACCTTGTGCTCAACGCCATTGACGCCATGCCCAACGGCGGCAGGCTCACCTTGCGCACGCGCACGGAGGGCAAGGCGGCAATCTTTGAAATCGGCGACACCGGCAAGGGACTGACGCGTGAAGAGTGCGACCGGCTGTTCACGCCTTACTACACCACCAAGCAGCACGGCACCGGGCTGGGATTGGCGATCGTGCAATCTGTGGTAAGCGACCACCACGGCCGCGTGAGCGTGAGCAGCAAACAGGGCCAGGGCACGACGTTTAGTGTGGAGTTGCCGTTGTTCTCGTCGTCGGAAGATTCGTCCGGCGAGCGGAACGAATTTAGAGTGGGTGCGGGCAGTTAGCGAAGCAACTAGCAACTGGCAATTAGCAACTGGCACATCTCAAGCTGGAAATGAGTGTTTCGATCCATGGCAGGCGTACTATAGGTCCGCACTCTGCTTTAGTTGAGCTAATTGCCAATTGCTAGCTGCTAATTGCTTCTTTATGAAAGCTAACCTCCTCATCATCGATGACGACGCCAACACGCTGGCGTCGCTTTCCCGCGCGTTCCGGCTCGCGGGGCATGAAGCCACGGTCTGCGACAGTCCTACACGGGCACTGGAAATGCTCAAGGCAGAAAAGTTTGACCTGATCTTTTCCGACGTGGTCATGCCGGTGATGGACGGTCTCAAGCTGCTGGAAGAAATTCGCGCGGCGGGCATCGCCACGCCGGTGGTCATGATGTCCGGCCAGGCGCACATTGAAATGGCGGTAAAGGCCACGCGGCTGGGCGCGCTGGACTTCCTGGAAAAGCCCATCTCCACGGACAAGCTGCTGCTCACCGTGCAAAACGCGCTCAAGCTGGAACATCTGGCGCAGGAAAACCGGCAGTTGCGCCAACAGTTGGGCGTGGGCGGCATCGTCTATACCGGGGAAAAGATGCGCCGCCTGCTGGCGCAGGTGGAGCGCGTGGCGGCGAGTGAAAGCCGCGTGTGCATCCTGGGCGAGACCGGCACCGGCAAGGAGCTGATCGCACGCACCATCCATGAGAAGAGCCAGCGCCGTGAAGGTCCGTACGTCACGCTGAACTGCGCCGCCGTGCCCGCGGAGCTGATCGAATCCGAGCTGTTCGGCCACGAAAAGGGCTCGTTCACGGGGGCGGCTGCGCGCCACGCGGGCAAGTTCGAACAGGCGCATGAAGGCACGCTCTTCCTCGACGAAATCGGCGACATGCCTCTGGCCATGCAGGCCAAGCTGCTGCGCGTGTTGGAGCAGGGTGAGGTGGAGCGCATCGGCGGCGACAAGCCCATCAAGGTCAACGTGCGCGTGGTAGTGGCCACGCATCGCAACCTTGAAGAGCAGGTAAAGAACGGCCGCTTCCGCCAGGACCTGTTTCATCGCGTCTTCGTTTTTCCCGTGGTGCTGCCGCCGTTGCGCGAGCGGACGGAAGACATCCCGGCCCTGGCCCGGTACTTTGCCGCACAGATCGCAAAGCAGAACGGATGGAAAGAAGCCACGTTCCAGGAAGATGCGATGCGCGCCCTGGAGGCGCATGCGTGGCCGGGCAACATCCGCGAACTGCGCAACGTGGTGGAGCGGCTCCTGCTGTTCTCTGAAGACGGCACGATCACCCCGGAAACCGTGCGCGCTGCACTGCCCATTTCGTCCTCGGGCGGAGCGACCGTTGCTTCTCTCGGCTCCGGCACGCTTGCAGAACGGGTGGAGCAGTTCGAGCGCCAGGTGATCCTGGACGAGATCAAGCGCCAGAACCATCACATTACCAATGCGGCCAAGGCGCT
Source organism: Candidatus Angelobacter sp. (assembly GCA_036380095.1). GTDB lineage: Bacteria > Acidobacteriota > Terriglobia > Terriglobales > Acidobacteriaceae > Angelobacter. Next base: position 13,679 of record DASVFK010000364.1, read on the forward strand.
GGGACTGGAGCGCAGCCATCTCTATAAGAAGTGCCAGCAGCTGGGGATCGATCTGCGCGAGATGCGCAAAGAGTAAGCGCCGTCACTTGCATTGGCGCTGAGTTTGTTGATAATGGGCCGCGGTCCCGGAGCATGAGCCATGGCTGATCTCGAAAAACAGCTCCAGAGCTGGGTGGATGCCCAGTTGATCGATGCGGCTGCCGCCGGACGTATCCGCCAATTCGAAGAGCGATCCGGCAAGGGACGCCTGCGCTGGCCGGCCATTCTCGCCATCGGTTTTGGTGCGCTCATGCTGTGCGCGGGCATTCTCCTCTTTGTTGCTTCTCACTGGGACGACTTCTCTCCCGCACAGCGGTTCACTCTGGTGCTGGGCGTGGTGGCCGTTTTTCACCTGGCCGCGGGTTTGCTGGGCACAAAAGTTCCGGCCATCGGCGTGGCCCTGCACAGCGCCGGAACTGTTGCGCTGGGTGCGGGTATATTTCTGGCCGGACAGATCTTTAACCTGGAAGAGCATTGGCCAGGCGGGATCATGCTGTGGGCGCTCGGAGCTGCGCTGGCGTGGCTAATTCTGCGCCAGTGGCCGCAAGCGTTGATGGCGGCGGTGTTGTTTCCCGCGTGGATCTGCGGCGAGTGGTCCGTGGCCACGGAAAATTACAGCGGAGCTCCCTGGAACATCGCCGCGCAAGGAATTTTGCTGCTGGCCATCCTTTATCTCTCAGTGACGCTACGGGAACGGAACCGGCCCTTGCGAGCAGGGTTGGTGTGGGTGGGCGCACTCGGCTTGATGCCTTCCATACTCGACGTGATCGGTAGCGCGGAATCCACGCGCTGGATTTTTCAGGGGAGCGGTCCGCGCTTGCCTGTAAG
>DASVFK010000365.1:0-13019 GCA_036380095.1 Candidatus Angelobacter sp.
ATCTACGAAGGCGATTTGTTGCCAACTGGGATGAAAATCACAACCTATAATGATCATCTGAAGGCTCCTTTCTTCCCAGTCGTCTTCGTCGTCAAACAAAGAATACTCGGTCGGACGGGGCCTTCGCTCTTATCCAATCAATCCTTGCTCAGAAGCCGGCCTTTGCCTTTTCGGCTTCGGAGCAAGGGTGGGATTACAATCACGCGATGCCGAAAGGACTGCGACGCATTCACGGCTGGGGCAACTCACTCCGGTATCACCGGCAGCAGCACATGTGACGGGTATTTCTGGTTGTGGTAGATGGTCTGCTCCGCCGAGACATATTTTGTCTCCGTCTCGTTGTGTCCACCAGTGTTCAGATTACGCGAAAACAGCGGGAACGACGCGCTGGCCACTTCCACCCGCAGACGCGATCCTGCGGGAATCGTGATGCCTGTGTGCCACAGGTCCAGCGTGTATTCGTAGACCTGGTTGGGCTTGAGCAGCTCGGGCGCGGACATCGACTTGCGGAAGCGCGCGCGAATCTTGCCTTGCATCAACTGGAAGATCTTGCCATCTTTGTCCACTTCAGAGACGGTCATGAACCAGTCGGTATCGCGCGCGGAAGAAGCCGCATAGAGTACCGCTGAGACCGGCCCGGCAAACGTCAACGGCTTGGTGAGTGGCGCAGTGGAGTACACAAGCAGGTCCTTGCGCTCTTCGCTGATCTTCTGGTGATAGCCTTCGCGCTCTTTTTTGCGCTCATCGGCCGAGCGCACTTTCTTTTCATTTTCTTCCGATTCTTCGTAAAAACGCGGATCAGGCGTGGGATCACCGGGATCGTACGTATAGTGGTCCGCGGGGGCGTTTGCCGCGGGCGCATCGAAGGTCAAGGCTCCATCGCCTTTGGCGGTGTTGGCCTTACCGCCGCTCGCCAGATACAGCTTCTGGAAGCGTGTGACTTCCAGCGGATACTTTGCGCCTTGCAGCCACTTGTTCGATCCCATCACGAAGATGCTCACCAGCGGCTCTTTCTCGATCCCGTTGTCCACTCCCTTCAGCCAGTGATCAAACCAGCGCAAATAGTCGCGCTGCAGGTCAATGATGGCCTTCTCGGTGAAATCGTGGTCGCCTATCATGCGGCCCGCGGTATCGGTATGTCCCCAGGGCCCGAGTGTCAGCTTCTGATTGGAGTGCTGGTAGCTCTCCATCTTCAGGTAGTTGAGCTTGGTGCCGATGCCGTCGCCATCAAACCAGCCCGACTGGTGAAATACGGGAATGTTCACGTCCTTGAGCCGGTCAAGAAAGTTGGCGGGCTGCCAGTAAGAATCGTTGCTGGGATGTGCGATCCACTTCCGCCAATACGGATTTTCCTTGCCCAGGACCGCCTTGTCCAGTTCTATCACCGGCAGCTCCCGCAGCAGCTTGGAGTATTTCTTTTCCCCGATCTTGCTGAAGGCTGCGCCGGAAATGTCCGCCGTGGCCTGACTTTCCAGCACATCCGCCCACCAGATGGAGCCCCACATGAAAAATGCACCGTATTCGTAAGGAACGTTATAGAAGGGATCAGGCGGGGCGACGTTGGGAATCATGGTGACGAGATGCGGCGGATGCTCGCTCGCCGCCCACCACTGCACCCAGCCCAGATACGATCCGCCAATCAGACCAACTTTGCCGTTCGTAAACGGCTGCTTGGCCAGCCACTCGATGGCATCGTAGCCGTCATGGGCTTCATTCACGAATGGCTCCCACGCGCCTGGCGAAGCGAACCTGCCGCGGCAGTCCTGCACGGCAAATGCGTAGCCGCGCCGGGCATAGAACATGGCCTGCAGCTCGCCCATATCTTTCTTATAAGGCGTACGCACCAGGATCAGCGGCGCTTTCTCCACGCCCTTCGGCCGGTAGATATCTGTCGCCAACTTGACTCCGTCGCGCATGGGCACACCGACCGCGCGCTCCACTTCCACTTCATACTTAGGCGCCGACAACAGAGGATCGGCAACTTCGGCTTTCCGTAGAGCGGCATATCCTTCGCGCACAAAGGCCGCTTTCTGCGCCGGGACCTCCACCAAATAGACCTTGCCGGAAGCGTCCGCCAGCACTTGCAGGTCTACGCCGGGCAGGCCGTAGATGAATTTGGTGAGCGACAAATCTTTGCCGCCCACGCTGCGTTCGATCTTGTCTTTGGCTTCAATTGTCACGTCCACCGCGGTACCCGGCACGATCAAGACAGGGAACTTCTGCGCTCCGCCCTTGGCGCGATCGTAAGCCCGGATGACATGGCTGATCAGCATGGGCGCGTTGTTGTCAAACAGCAGAACGCCTTCACGCGTCTCCCACGTGGTGGTTTTGTCTTTGATGGTGCGGGTGACTTGCGCGCCCTCGCGGACGATTTTCACCGTGGCGGCCGGCGCTTCCAGATCAATCTGCTTCCATCGTCCGTCCGGCGCGGGCGTGATCTTCAGGCTGGCCTGGACGTTCTGTCCCGCCATGCTGATGGAGATGTGGTTCTCAAAGCTTCCGTCGGACTTCCAAGACTGCTTCATCGTGCCCAGTTGCTCTTCATTGAGCACCAGGGCGAATGTGGCTTCGTCATCAAACCCCGCCAGGCTTGCCGGAGGCCCCTTGGGTTCTTTCGGCTTTTCCTCGGCCTGGCCGCTTTTCTTGTCAGACTGCACGGCAGCGGATTGTGCAACAGTCTGAATCGCCAGGGCGGCGACGAGCATTACCAGCATGACGAAGCGTCTTAGCATTTTGTCCTCTCCTCGTTTCGCCCGAACGCGCCGCTTTTTGCGTGCACGCGGGGTTGGCAAACGGCTGATCTGACCACCGAACAGAATGGAAGTCAATGTCCTTCTACAGTACGTTGGACTGCTGCAAAAGTTTCAGAGTTCCCGCCAGCGCAGCGTGTTGAGGGCACGGAACTGCGCAATCTCTCAGGTTTCATGCCCCGGGAGCTTGTCGAACGAATGGCCGACCGTAAATCAGCGCCCGGGGCCGAATTGTCGGGCCGAATTGTGGTGTCCTCTCCCAGGCCCGCTTTCGCCCACGGGCCTGGGCAAGAAACACATGACCGCTTTATGCGGCGGCCATAGCGAGCTGTTCCGGAAATTGCATCCACTTGGAGTCAACCCCATAAAGCACTACCTCCCAGTCGATGCCCCGGTCGTAGTCCGAACGGGCGTGCACTTTCACCGCTGACTTCAGCAGTCCGCCTTCCGTGATGCCGATGCCTCCGTTGTTCCCTTTTTTGGGAATGAACTCGAAGCCCACGATCGTCTTATCGCGGTCGGCAAACGCCCAGTCTGCCTGCTGCCAGCCCGGTGATGTATACGGTTTGTTCTGCCGCTGGCGAAAGACTTCTGTGATCGCGACCAGCGGATCGTGGTTGTCCAGCGGACGCATGCCGCCTTTGTCCTTCCTGGCCAGCACCTCCAGGTAGAGCGCATGATACGCGTAGAACGTCTGAATTTCGCTCCACCAGGCCTCAAACCGGCCAAAAACGTCGTTGAGGAGGGCTGGGTCTTTGGGTAGCTGGTCCTTGCGGGTCTGGATGGTGGTCAGCAGGCTCTTCAGCTTCTTCTCCAGCTCCAGCTTGTATTTGGCCGGGCATCCGTTGAGCAGGATGGGAGCCATGCGCGATTTGGAATAGAGCTCGGCGATCCGCATCATCGCGTCGGGATCGATTTCCACGTTCGATGGAAGATTGGCCCCCGTCAGCAAGTGATGATACAGCACGGCTTCATCCGGCTCGCCCACCGCGGTTTCCGAAAACATCTTGAGCTTCGGCTCAATTTCCGTCAGGGATATGCTCTCGGAGACGGCGCCGGCTTTCACTCCAGTCATGGCAATATGGCAGTGCATTTCGACCTTGTGTCTGGAGGCGATCTCAGTCATCTTGAGGCGACCCTCCGCGCTGAACACGTCCGGTTTCTTGGCGTTGATTTCGACGGCGAACGCCTGATGGCTGGTGGAGTCGGCGGCGAAGAACGACAGCGTAGCCCGGAACGTGGACTTGGAGGTGTAGCCGGCCACAAAATAATCTCCGTACTTCTTGCGGAACGCTTCTCCGGTCATCTGTTTTGCCTCGTCGTTCAAGACGTAATCACTGACGCTGGGGAGCACGAACGCAGTCCGTCCAATCGGATGGAAGGTGAAGACCTTGGTGGCCTCGATGTAGAGAGAGTTCTTCTGGTATTTGAGCTCTTTGAGGTAAGAGGCTTTGGCGGCGACATCCACCCCGAAGAGACTGAATGTTCCCGCGGCGTTGGTTTCAAAACTGGATGCGAAGTCTTCCAGGCTTTGGAAAATGTCGTATGTGGATTCCTCGTCGCGGGTGATGGTGTCAGCCGGCAGGTTGAACTTTGTTATGGCCGGCGAACAAAAATGTCCGGTCACTGCCGCCACGCCCATCCCCGGTACCATTCCCTGAATGAAGGGGACTTTCATGATCCTATCAAGCTCGGTGAGTGGCATAATGCCTCCTTTTTGAGGACTGGTTCCGACTTTGAGAGGCACGCTCGCTTCTGCGTTTGCGAAGGGGGAGTTCTGTCTGGAAAACGAGTCCTCGGCTGCTCCGTGAGAATCACCGTGCGCGATTGTTGCCGCGCAGGCTTCTCGGAGCCATCCTTACGTTATTCTCCGGGCAGCCGGAGGCTCAGTGATGAGCAACACTGCCGGGTGTGAGAGTCAGCTCAGAGGGGCCACGCTTCGATTGGAGGAAAGGTGCGCGACGTTTCGTAGAGACGCGACACCGTCGCGTCTCATGAACACTCACGCCGGCCAGTGCCGATTGTTGCCGCAACGCTTTTGCCCGTTTGTCATCCTGCGCGGAGCCGGAGCGCATGCGACGGCGGAGTCGAAGGATCCCGAGGATGCCATTTGTAACCATGCCGCGCCCAAGGCATTCTCCCGGCGTCGCTTGTGCTAACATCTTCCGCCGTGCGCGACGGTTTGCACTTCAAGTTCTGGGTCTACATCTGGGCTCAGCCTTCCTGCTTTCCCTTGCTTGCTCATGCTTAAATAAGTTCTACTCTTCGTCAGTGATGACTCTTCCTCCGCTCTATCCCATTATCGATTTCCGTTGCTTTGCCGCGCAGCCCGATCCCGTGCTCGCCCTGACGCGCTTTGCCGAAGAATTGCTGCGTGGCGGAGCGACCCTCCTCCAGTATCGCGACAAGACCTCTGACGTGCGCCGCTTCCTCAGCTGTGCCCGGGAACTGCGACGCATTACTCGCGACCGAGCGCTCCTCATTATTAATGACAGGGTGGACATCGCCCTGGCCTGCGAAGCCGACGGTGTCCACCTGGGCCAGGACGACCTCAGCCCCGCGGCCGCCCGCAGAATCCTTGATGCCACAAGGAAGAAGGACCTCCTCATCGGCTTCTCCACCCACAATCTCAGCCAAGTCAAAGAAGCCAACAGCTTTCCTATTGACTACCTGGCGGTTGGCCCGGTTTTTGCCACCGCTTCTAAGGTGAATCCCGATCCTGTGATTGGCCTGGAAGGGGTGCGCGAGGCCCGGCAGGCAACCACGCTTCCCCTGGTGGCCATTGGGGGGATTACGCGAAATAACTGCCTCCAGGTTGGGCAGGCGGGCGCAGACGCCGTGGCCGTAATATCCGATCTTTTCGAATCTCCGGCAAAAGCTGTAGAGGATTTTCTCCGCGTTTTGGAGTAAAACATACTGGACAAAATATGGCGTCATCTACAGAACTGCGCAGCACCACGCCCCAGGAAGCCTCTGGCGCCGAGCTGGTGAAAGGCCTTGGCCTGACCAGCGCCACCACCCTGGTCATGGGCTCCATGATCGGCTCCGGCATCTTTATTGTGTCGGCGGAAATCGCCCGCGAAGTCAACTCGCCCGGCCTGCTCATCATGGCCTGGGCTGTGACCGGCTTCATGACCATTGTCGGCGCACTCTCCTATGGAGAACTCGCGGCCATGATGCCCAAGGCCGGCGGCCAGTACGTTTACCTGCGCGAGTCGCTCGGGCCGCTCTGGGGATTTCTCTATGGCTGGACCTTGTTCCTGGTGATCCAGACCGGGACAGTCGCGGCCGTGGGCGTGGCCTTTGGCAAGTTTCTGGGATACTTCTTCCCCTCGATTGCCGCGGACAATTGGATTTTGCACCTCTGGAAGGTCCCTCCCATCCACGTTGGACCCATGGTGCTGGGCAACATGGACGTGGGGCTGAACACGCAGAACCTGTGCGGGATCGTGGTGGTCATCGTTCTTACCTTCCTCAACATTTTTGGCATCAAGCTGGGCGCTGCGGTGCAGAACATTTTTACCATCGCCAAAGTTTCCGCGTTGGCAGCGCTGGTGCTGGCGGGGATCTTCGTCAGCCGCAACTATCAGGCCATCGCCGCCAACTTCCATGACTTCTGGCGTCTGGGCGCGGCTCACTCCGCCAGTGGAACGCTGGCCGGGCCGTTCGTCGGCATTCTTACGATTCTCGCGGTCGCGCAGGTGGGATCGCTCTTCTCCGCCGACGCCTGGAACAACGTCACCTTTACTGCCGGTGAGGTGCAGAATCCCAAACGCAACCTGCCGCTTTCCCTCGCCATGGGCACAGGCGTGGTGATCCTGCTCTACATCGCGGCCAACTTCATTTACCTGATGCACCTGCCGCTGATCGGCGATCCCAACGGGACTGACGTTGTTTCCCGTGGCATCCAGTACGCCACCGCCGACCGCGTGGGCACCGCCGCGCTGCAGCAGATGTTCGGCTCCAGCGGCGCGGGCCTGATGGCCATCGCCATCCTTATTTCTACCTTTGGCTGCTGCAACGGACTCATCCTGGCGGGCGCGCGCGTTTACTACGCCATGGCCAAAGACAACTTGTTCTTCAAGGCCACCGGCGCCGTCCATCCCAAGTACCACACGCCCAAGAACGCGCTGATCGTGCAGGGCATCTGGACGTGCATCCTCTGCCTCTCCGGCACCTACGGGCAGTTGCTGGATTACATCATCTTTGCCGTGCTGGTCTTCTACATCCTCACCATCGCGGGACTGTTCGTGCTGCGGCGCACGCGCCCGGATGCCGAAAGGCCGTATCGCGCCGTGGGCTATCCGATACTGCCCGCGATCTATATCGTGATGGCATTGTTTATCGATGTCGTATTATTGATTTATAAACCCCAATACACATGGCCGGGCCTGATCATTGTTTTGCTGGGAATTCCGGTGTACCTGATATGGTCGCGCAGGACCGCAACCGCACAGGCCTGACAAAACGCCGCACCGTGTATAATCGCCCGTCTTTGGTGGGGCCGATCTGAAGACTTTAGGGCTGCAAGGCTTGAATCTAATCAAGAAGAGAGAGGGACATAGTGGCTAGCTCATTGTTTCGGACAAAATCGATTGATCTTCTCAGGGCGGAAAGCGGAGAGACCCGGCTCAAGCGCACGCTTGGTCCGTGGTCGCTGGTAGCCCTTGGGATCGGCGCCATCATCGGCGCAGGACTGTTTGTCAGGACGGCTGCCGCCATCGCCGATCGCTCGGGCCCGTCGGTGACGCTGGCCTTCATGCTGGCGGGCGTCGGCTGCGCATTCGCCGGGCTGTGCTATGCGGAGTTTGCCTCCATGATCCCCATCGCCGGCAGCGCGTACACCTACTCCTACGCCACCATGGGCGAGCTGGTTGCCTGGATTATCGGCTGGGACCTGGTGCTGGAGTACGCCGTGGGCGCCGCCACTGTCGCGATTGCCTGGAGCGAGTACTTCAACAAGGTTCTGGACTTTGTCGGCCTCCATATTCCTTACCAATGGTGCCATTCACCCATGGAGGTAGGAATGGGCGCGAACGCTGGGGTACACGGGATTATGAATATTCCCGCGGTCTTGATTCTCGCCTTGCTGTCGGCGCTGCTGATTCGCGGCACCCGGGAGTCGGCGTTCGTGAACAGCATCATCGTCGTCACCAAAGTCACCATTGTCTTGGCGGTCATTGTGATCGGCTGGGGGTTCATGAACCCCGCCAACCACACTCCTTATATTCCCGCGGCCACCCTGCATACCACCGCGCAGGGCGTGACGCATCCCTATGGCGGCATCATGGGCATCCTGGGAGCAGCAGGCGTGGTGTTCTTTGCTTACATCGGATTCGACGCGGTTTCCACGGCGGCCCAGGAAGCGAAAAATCCCAAGCGCGATATGCCCATCGGCATTTTGGGATCTCTGGTGATTTGTACGGTCCTGTACGTATTGTTCTCCCACGTGCTGAGCGGCGTGGCCACGGTCCAGGATTTCCGCACCGCGGGCAAGGAAGCCTCAGTAGCGTACGCAATCTCCACCTACATGACCGGTTATGCCTGGCTGGCTAAGCTTGTGACGGTCGCGATTCTCGCTGGATTCTCCTCGGTCATCTTGGTCATGTTGCTGGGCCAATCGCGCGTCTTCTATTCCATGAGTGAAGACGGTCTGGTTCCCAAAGTCTTCTCTGAGGTTCATCCCAAGTTCAAAACACCCTGGAAGTCCAACATGCTGTTCTTTGTCTTCACTTCACTTTTCGCCGCGTTCATTCCTGAAGACATTGTCGGTGAAATGACCAGCATCGGGACGTTGTTTGCCTTCATCCTGGTGTGCGCAGGCGTATGGATCCTGCGTGTGCGCAGGCCGGATATAGAACGCGCGTTCAAGACTCCGGCGGTGCCGGTGGTCGCCATTCTTGGCATCTTCGTCTGCGGCTCCATGATTTACGGACTGGGCTGGACCAACTGGGCGCGGCTTGTGGTTTGGCTGGCCATCGGTCTGGTCCTCTACTTCGCCTATGGTCGCAAACACAGCCGGCTTGAGACAGGCGAGGCGGCAGTCCCTGCCAGGGCACAGATGGCCGACTAGCAATCCTCGTTAACCCAAAGCCCTCCGCTCCGGCGGAGGGTTTTGTTTTAGAATCGAATCGGATCCGCGTGGCCTCTCTTGACCTCAAGAAATTTCGTTTTCTAAAACTCCTCACGCTCGCGCTGTTGGCCCTTACCGCGCTGGGGACAGCCGGATTCCACTACCTTGAACACTGGAGCTGGTTTGACAGCTTTTACATGGTGGTGATCACCTTCTCCACCATCGGGTACATGGAAGTCCATCCACTCTCGCACGCCGGACGCGTCTTCAACTCCTTTCTGATCATTGCCGGCGTGGCCCTGGTCTTCTCCATGATCGGGGCGCTGACGCAGGCTTTGTTAGAATTTGAGCTGGTCAAAATATTCGGAAGGCGCAGGATGGAACGCGAAGTCGCCGGCCTGAAAAATCACTACATCATCTGCGGCGCGGGCCGCGTGGGCCACAGCGTGGCAGAAGAGCTTGCGCGCAAGCCCTGGCCGTTTGTGGTGCTTGAGTCGGACGAAAGAGCTGCCGCCGAACTCGACCCCAAGTGGCCGGTGCTCATCGGCGACGCTGCCAGCGAGAAGGTCTTGCTCGATGCCGGCATTCAGCGCGCGGCCGGACTGGTTGCCGCCACCACCACGGACGCCACCAACATCTATATTGTGCTCACCGCACGCAACCTCAACCCACGGCTGCGGATCATCGCCCGCACCAGCGAGGCCCGCGCGGAAAAACACCTGAAGACCGCCGGAGCCGATGTGGTGATCTCGCCTTACGCCGCCGCCGGCCATCGCATTGCCCAGAGCTTTCTCCGTCCCAACGTGCTTGACTTTCTCGACATCGCCACAGCTCGCTCCGGGACCTTTGAGATGATCATCGAAGAAATCCGCGTGGGTGAAGGCTCGCGCCTGGCGGAGATCACAGTAGGCCAGTCCGGCATTCACCATCAGTTTGGAATCATGATTCTGGCGATCCGCCGCAAAGAGGGTGAAACGCGCTTTAACCCCACGGCCCAGGACCCCATCCACGGCGGCGACTTCCTGATCGCCATGGGTGAACCGGCCCAGCTCGCCAAACTTGAAACCCTGGCTGCGCAGCGTGCCACCTCCGCCCCATGAAGATCGTCACCGCCGCCGAGATGCGTGAGATTGACCGTCTCACAACGGAGAAGTACGGTGTACCTTCGCTCACGCTGATGGAAAACGCCGGGAACGCCGTGGCGGAGTTCGCACAGAAGCATTTTGACTTTCACACCGTCTGCGTGGTCTGTGGCAAAGGCAACAACGGTGGCGATGGGCTTGTGGCCGCGCGCAAGCTGCTCGAAGCGGGCAAGAAGGTCGCGGTCATCATCCTGGCCAAGTCCCCGGGCGAGCTGCGCGGCGATGCCGCTGTGATGTTCAGGAAACTTCCGGTCACACCGCTCTGGGTGAGCGACCAAGCAGACTTCGCAAAGTCTGAGGTTCAGGAGGCGCTCAAGGCGGAGCTGATCGTGGATGCGGTCCTGGGCACAGGATTCAAGCCGCCGCTGAAGGGATTGGCCGCCAGAGCAGTGGAGTCGATCAATCGCGCGGAGGGTTGGGTCGTGGCTGTTGATCTGCCTTCGGGCGTGGATTCCGATCTCACTGAGCCGCTGGAAGACGATGAAGTCTACGTTCGTGCCGACGGAGTGATTTCATTCACTGCGCCAAAGCCAGGCCTGGTCTTTTCCAACCTGACGGGCGGGCCGATTGCGATCGCGGAAATCGGATCTCCTGCCCCGCTTGTCGCGCAGCAAAGCCATCTCCATCAAGACGTGGTGACAGCGCGCGATTTCCAGATGTTCTCCGGCCCCCGCAAGCCTGACGCCCACAAGGGAAACTTTGGCCACGTTCTTGTGGTTGGCGGTTCGGTAGGCAAATCCGGCGCGGTGGTCATGGCCGGACTCGCGGCCCTGCGCGCGGGAGCAGGCCTGGTTACGGTGGCGTGCCCCAAATCCGTCCAGCCTATCGTCGCCGCCTCCGCACCGGAACTGATGACTGTGCCGCTGGAGGAAACCGCGGAAGGCACCATCGCCATGCTGGCTCTGGCCAATCGTGATCAATGGCTGGAAGGAAAGTCAGTCGTCGTGGTTGGCCCGGGTATTTCCCGAAACAAGGAGACCGCAGAGTTTGTCCGTGACCTGGTGAGCATATGTTCTGAAGGACTGGTGCTGGATGCCGATGGAATCAACGCGTTTGAAGGGCGGCCGGAAGACCTGCAACCCGAGCCCAAAGCCAGATCGCTGCTGATGAGTGTGCTGACTCCACATCCGGGCGAAATGTCGCGGCTCATGGCGATTCCCACCGGGCAAGTGCAAGCGAACCGGGTGAGCACTGCGCTCGAAGCAGCCCAAACGACGCGCTCCTGTGTAGTGTTGAAAGGCCGCCGAACTGTAATTGCCAGCCCGGACGAACATGTTTGGATCAACACGACAGGCAATCCCGGCATGGCCAAGGGTGGATCGGGAGACGTTCTTTCCGGGCTCGTGGCTGCTCTGCTTGCCCAGATGCCCAGCGAAGTTGGCGTTGGTCCCTGGGACACTGACCTGGAGCCCGAGAACGAAGGGTTAGTCCACTTCGTTTCCAAGCACGATCCGGAAGCTCACGAAATCAGGGCCCTCGCGGAACAGGTTCGCAAGACCCAGGACCCTGAGCTGCGGCGTCGGTTTCAGGAAAAAACTGAACGCAAGCTCCAGCAATCCGTCATGCTGCTGAACTGCCTGGCCGTGAGCCAAGCGGTGTACTTGCATGGTCTGGCCGGTGACCTTGCGCGCGATCGCTTTGGCGAGCGGTCCATGATTGCGACCGATATCACTGAATGCCTCGGTGATGCTTTCGCTATTTGCGAAGAAGAATCCTTCAGTAAATTCTCCTACCTCCAGCGATGAAGACCTTCACCACTCACTCCGCTGAAGAAACCACGGAACTTGGCCGCCAGTTCGCCGCCGAACTCAAGCCGGGCTCGGTTGTCCTGTTGCGCGGCGATCTGGGGGCAGGGAAGACCACCATGGTCAAAGGCATTGCGGAAGGTTTCAACGCCGCTGAAGCCGAATCGGTCACCAGCCCTACGTTTACTCTCATCCACGAGTATCGCGGGCCTGATGTCACGCTCTACCACATCGATCTTTACCGCATTGATACGCAACGCGAGTTGGATACGCTCGCTCTCGATGACCTGATGGACCCGAAACACATCCTTCTCATCGAGTGGGGAGAGAAGTTCGAGAGATTTGCCAAAGAACGCGACGTGGAGGTTGCAATTGAGCATTTGGGCGGCGATGAGCGCAGGATTGCCTTTACCAACTGACGAATTCCTCATTCAGGTCTTCCCGCCGGGGCCTGACCTGCTCCCATCTTTATTCAGGTCTTCCCAACGGGGCCTGATCTGCTCCCATTTGTGCAAATCTGCGGCAGACTGGTTTGTTTCCGTGCCTGGGTGTGTACGCCGAACATGTGCTATGCACACTGGCTTCCAGGGCCACTTGTATTCGTGCCGCTTTCTAGAAATGCGCTAGACGGCTTGAAGGCGGTTTCTCCTGTTTCTAGAAAATGCACTCAGGGTCTGAAGGCGGTTTCTCCTGCGGCGAACAGGGCCGGAGGCCCGTCAAGAGTTTAGCCCAGTGCGTTCCCGAGGCGCGCTTTGCGCGCTGAAGGGAAAAGCGCTGGGTGAGCATGGAGAGGAAATCAATTCCATGCTGCCGCAGGCCGGAGCGCAGCGAAGCGGAGCGACCATAAAACTCGTGCTCGTTTGGGAACGCGCCCTGGATGGCGTCTCCATGGTTGCTTTTGCACCTTCACGCCACGCCTGCCTTCTTGAGAATCCCCTTCACCTGCTCCTGCCACGCATCCAGCGATGAATGAATCGCGCGGCCCACAAATGCCGCGCGAACTTCGCGCAGCTCCGGAATGCGTCGCGCAGCGATGGCGTAGCGATGGAACTTGGGATCGCGCTCAAGCTCATCATCAGAGAGATAAATAGGCCGGCGGCGGAAGTTGAGCATGCCCAGCACGTGGTCCAGCTTGCGCAGCGCGGCTTCCAGCGTGGCTTCAGCCGGACGAAAGAAGTAGGTCGCGCGCCCGCCAGCGGAACTGGCTTCCCATGCCACTATGTTTCCGCCGACAGGGAAGTAGAACCAATAGAGCATTTGCGGGCCTGCCGAATCGCCATCCGGCAAACTCGCAGGACCGGGCGTTTCG
>DASVFK010000366.1:0-9204 GCA_036380095.1 Candidatus Angelobacter sp.
GCCGGGGAACTCGCAGCAGTTCTCCGCTTTTCAAACCAGCGCGCCCAATGGCTGCGCCTTTGCTCTGAGCAATCTCCAGACCGTCACCTGGACGGTTTCTGACACGGTGAACGCCAGCATCAGCAACACGCATGACGTGACTTTTGGAGTGGCCACCTGCATCAACGCCGCGGCGTCGTCCATTACCGTGACCGCCACGACGCCTCCGAGCAATCCCGTCAAAGTGACGGCAACAGGCTCACTGACGTGTAACTAGTCACTCTTCCCCCGAAACAAAAGGCGGCCCGTGCGGACCGCCTTATTGACCCTCCCTGTCGAATTCGTTTGACTTACTGCAGCAGCAAGACACGATGCGCATACATGTTCGGCGCACCGGTGGTCTGGTCCTTGAGCATCAGGCCAAACGCAGCCAAACGCATATTGCCGCCGCTCTGGATGCCGGCCAGGCCGTTGATGTTCTGGAAATGGGTTGTGTTCGCCGTCTGCACGGTAAGCGGAGCGCCCAGGACGTATCCCAGCATCCCATTGTTCTGGAGATTGAAAGACCCCGCGTTGCCATTGTTGATCACCACGCTGCCGGTCACCAGGCCACCTGCCACTCCCTGCCGGCGCAGGACGATGCGCGAGGGCACAAACGCGTTGGTATTGGAATTGATGGTCCCGCCGATAGCGATGCGCTGTCCAGCTACGAGCTCACTGCCGTTGAAGAGGAAGTTGGTGAACCAGTTGTCCAGCAGGCGGATGCTGTAGTTGTTCACGCTGCTGACGTTGAAAGTCACCGGCGTGCCGACGGTGACTCCGGGAATATCCGGCAGCTCTTCGCCCACGAGCAGCGTGACCGTTTGCGCCGGGCCGGTCGCCGGATTCACGGCCACAATGCGCCCGGAAACAAACGCACGCTCGGTGGCCACGACTTCAACTTCTTCGGCCAGCACGCTGCCATCGGCCTGGGGGCGCCCATCCACTTCGATCACAGAAGGATTGGGCAGCGTGGCGAGGGTGAAATTGCCGCTGAAGTTGGTGCTGTTATTGGTGGCGATGGTGATCTGGCGCCCGCCAATCCGCTGCAAAACAAAAGTCCCGTTGCCCGTGTTCACGGAGACCAGGCCGCCACGCAGATCGTTGATCTCAGCGTCTGGGTCGTTCACCGTGATGGGGCGGACCTTGATCACCGGCTTGATCACGCCTGTGACCTGGCCGGTGGCGTCCGTGGCGATGGAGTCATGCAGGTTGAAATCGAAATGCAGCCCGGCCATCCCGGTGGCCGCCACAGTCAGCGGCTGCGTGAGCGCAACCGTAAATGTCGTGCTCGGCACGTTGTTGCCGTTCTGGTCCTTGAACGTTCCCGCAATGGTGGAGGCCGAAGGCGGAGTTGTGGTCAGGTCGAGAAAAGTCAAACTGGGATCGGCAAGTGTGATGCTCAGGCTTTTGTAAGTGCCTGCCGGGACCGTGTTGAATCCCAGCAGAGTCCGCATGCCCAACAGGCGCGCGAAATCCACGGTGGTGGGCTGGGCCAGAAGCTCCGTGGTGCCATCCAGCTTGAGACTGTTCACTCCCACGTTGAAGGCCAGGATGGAAGGCAGAGGCGCGTCGCCGCCGGTGATGAAAACTGATGCCGCTTGCGCCGATGTCAGGTTGTTGCTGGAGCCGCCTCCGCAACCGGTGAGGGCGAAGGCAAAGATGAGGAGACATGAGGAAACCAGAAGCAAACGTCGCATGCTTGCACTCCCGTGGTGGATTGGGGGAGATTGAAATCCTTGTTCCGTCTGCTCTTAACCCAGGGGGAAAAGCAGAGTTGCGGGATTTTAGCAAGAAATCCACCACTGAGGCACGGAGACGCGGAGAAAAGCGCCGAGGGCAGCAAAACCACACGTTCAATTTGCGGAGACGCTGGGAAAACGCGGAGCGGTGCGAAAAACGGGGTTCGTTGAGGGCCTGCGTGCCGCCGTCTGGTCCGTCCGCTATAATGAATGAGTCACGCCGCCGGGTATCGCACACGGGCGCTGTGACGTTCCCAATCCTTGCGCCGGAGAGATGGCCGAGTGGCTGAAGGCGCACGCTTGGAAAGCGTGTTTAGGGGAAACTCTAACGTGGGTTCGAATCCCACTCTCTCCGCCAGACCCCCACAACACGCACAGCACTGAAATTCGCGCAACTCACGCGCTCTTGGGCCTATAATCCTACGCGCTCAAGGGAATTCAACGCATGGCACTGGACAACCTCGCCGGCATTAAATCGATTTCCGTTCCCACTTGGCTCAAACTGCTGATCTTCGTGATTGTGCTGGCGGTACTGATTGCGGACCTGACGACGGTTTGGATCGCGGTGGTCAAACCAGAGCACAAGGACTGGTTTTCAGTTTCGGTGCAATTGTTGGGGTCACTGGTGCCGTTGCTGCTGGCGATTCTGCTGGTGGCGTTTTCTACGCGAGGGACGGAAGCGATCAGCCGCAAGACCTCGCAACTTCTCCTGCACCTGGCGCCCAAAACCATCGCAACCTCCTTAACCTGGAGTCCGGAGTTTGAGACTCCAGACAAGGCGCAATGGAACAGGGTCGGCCGGGGAAATACCCATATTGAGGTGGCCCACCGCCCTGGCGATTTCAGTTGCCTGTACCGCATCTCATTCCCCGACACTCACTCCAATCCCGCCGCCATGCGTGTGCTATTCCTGGTGGTTGAGCTCAAGGTGCGCCAGGTGAACATGCATCTGTGCGTCCCCCGGGAGACGTTTGAGAAGTTCTGCCGGCAGAGCGGCTTCGAGGGATATGAAGCATTCAGGAAAGCCTTTGATAACACTCTGAATGGCGCCGAAAGAGCCGGATGCAAAGTGAATCCGGCGATTTATCAGCTACCCATCTCTCAAGGCCCGTTGCAAACGGTGGTAGTGGTGTATCGGGAGCTGACCACTGACTTTTTTACAGATCCGTCTGAGCAGCTCTTCTGGGTCCAGGACATGGTCACGATGTTGAAGGGCTTTGTGGAAGAAGGCCTGGATGATTCGCAGCCCGTCAAATGGTTTGCAGAAACCGTGGCTAAGTCCCGTTTTACCGCAACTGCCAGCTCGAGTTAACCGAATCTCTCCCAGCATTTCTCCTTCGTCCCGGTTTTCGGAAATCGGCGCCCTGGAATGCCGCGCCAGCAACCCTTCTTCTTCTCTCCAGCTCTAACTCATTAAGACCTAAGCAGGGCAGCTCTACTCGTCCATTACTCGCCTGGTGAGCGGGTTCTTACAACTCTGTGGCTCTTGTATTGATCCTCGTCTTGACGCTGGTTTTCCCTTCACTCGCCGCGGCCCAGGGCACGCCGCCCCTGGATCCGGAGCAGCGCCTGCAATTGGAGAGAGAAAAGGGGAGAAAGAAATCCATGCTCCCGGCTTACCCGGGGCCCTGGCCTGCAGCCACCGTAGACAACCTAAGACGGATGGCAATGGAGCAGATCAACAGGGCGATCATGACGCCGGTCGGGCCGGGGGTGAGCCAATGGACGCCGCTGACATCGCGGCAGAAGTTCCATACCTTTCTGGTGTCCACCTATGCGCCGCAAACCTTCATCAGCGCCGGACTGGAAGCCATAAGGGCCAAAACGCTTTCCGACAATTCAGCCTATGCGCGCAGCCTGCCTGGCCTGGGACAACATTTTGGCGTGGCCCTGGCCACCAACGAGACCGACATTTTTTTTCAGAAGTTTCTTCTGCCAGTGGCGCTCCGGCAGGACCCCAGGTACTTCCGCAATCCCGACCTGCCGACCTTCAAACGCGCGGTCTATTCGGTGAGCCGGGTGGTAATTACGCGCACGGACAAAGGCCACAACACCTTCAATGCTTCATTGGTGCTTGGGGCGGCCGCCTCCCAGGCCATTGCCGATATCTATGTGCCCGGGGCGCAGCAAGGGGTGTGGCCCATCGGTCGCCGGATCGCCTTTGACCTGGCCATTGACAGCGGTTTCAACCTTTTCCACGAGTTCTGGCCGGACCTGCGGCGCAAGTTCCTGCACCGCTAGTTCCTACGCTAAGGAGATTGCGAAAAACTCATATTCTTTGGCGGTCTGGTTCTTTCGGGGACAGGATCAGGGCCGCCAAGACCGGCCGGATTACCTTTGTCACCTGGAATTTCCGGATTCAGAACAAAAAAGGAATTGCTTAACGCCGGCCCTGGTTCGTGGTACTTTCTTGCTGGAGATTCGTTTCGCAGTCCGCCGGGCACGAGATTCGCGGCGGGTTTCCGGGGGAAAACGAATGTTTCTTAAAGCCACTGAAGATTTCAAACAGCGCACGTTGAGCGCTCTGCCTACGCTACTGGAAAAACTGGCCTATATCTGTTCCCTGCAGACCGCGGAAGGGGAGTATCGGCACTGGGGTCTGGCGCGCACGCACGGCGACCGTCCGGCGCAGCGGGCGATCCTGACAGCCCATGTGGAAACAGCGTCAGAGCTGGTGCAGTCGCCCATCCGGGAGATTTACCAGGAGTACCAGGAGGCGCTGGGCCGGACCAAGGCCCCGGAGGTATTTCAGCCTGAATCATTGGTGCTGAAGGCGCCCGTCAGCGACGACGGACTTCTTTCGTCTCACCTTCGTCTGCTGCAGGACTCGGTTCAAGCTCTGGCTCATCAGGAGCGTACCACTCCACGAGTCGCATAGCCACGCCCACCACCTGGCCTACGACTTCCGCCTCCGTGGGATGCTTGAGGATACGTGGCGGCACTGGGGAGAGCGGGTGCGACTGCAGGACCATTTCGCCCCGGCGGATGGAACACCAGCAGCAGACGTGGCCGTTGCGGGTCTCAACAAAGTAGATAGGCCGCTCCAGTTCAGAACGCCATTTGCGTTCTTCCACCTTGCTTCGCGTTTCATCAATCTGGACAAACGAACCAGGCAGTAACAGCGGATACATGGTGAGGTCTTCCGTGCCGATGTAGGCGTAGCTGTACTTCTGCTTGGCCAACTCCTGAAGGTATTGCAGCGGCACCACACCCCAGTTTTCGATCATGCGGCCAAGGTCGCAGGAATGGCGGATGTCAAAGCCGGGATCGAGCTTGACCGGGACCTGCGTGGAGCCGCGCTCGCTGACGATTTCCAGCCGGTGGGTCTTGCTGGGGCGGCAAATGGCAAAGTCAGAGACCGTGGAGCCAAGATCCACGCCATACCAGCGGAGCAACTCGGCATAATCGGCGCGGTACAGTACGGAGAGCACGTAGAGCCTGTAGATGCTGGGGATGACGCCCTTGGTTTCGATGTCGGAAAGACGGCTGGGATTGATGATGAAATCTTCTATCCCGCGGGACTCAGCCAGGGCCGTGCTGGCGATTTCCACGTCCCGCAGCGTGAGGTCCATCTTCTCACGCATTTCGCGCAATCTTTTGCCCGCTGACATCACGATATTACCCTGACTTCTGCCTGCTCCATCCCTGGAGCCTGCCGGTTCTTCCCGAACGTTGGGTAGTCCACGATACACCAAATCTGAGTCCACTCCAACCCAAAGCCGGTCTCGCGAAAAGCACGTTTCGCCGGAGTCGCCGGGAGTATGCAAGACGAGGCCAGGGAGCTGCCGTTTCTTGCTCTTGAGCTGCTTTGCATTGCGCCAAAAAGTTCGTCGTACTGGTCTGGCGGTGCGTGTTAGTTTCTGAACCCAGCCATCTGGGCCGCAATTTCCGTTTTCTGGGCTGCTGTTAAAGGCAGCAAGGGCATTCGGGGAGGACCGCCATAGTACCCGTTGAGGTCCATGGCGTACTTCACAGCGGGGATCCCCATTTCTGAAACCACCCGCCGGGACACCGGGGCAAGCGCTTCCTGCTTGGACCGGGCCAAATCCAGATCATTGTCTCTCCATGCGGCATAAATTTCAAAGCAAATCGTAGGGGCGGGAGAGGCAATCGCCAGCACGGACCCGCTGGCCCCGGCCTGCAGCGAATCCAGCAGGGTGTGGGCCGCGCCTACCAATACCTGGAATCCCACTTCCTTGCTCCGGGTCTTCAACTTGGGGGGCGCGGCTACGGCCGTCCCGCCCAGGCTTACAAGCTGATCGCCGTTCGCTGCCCCCGCCCCGGACTTCATTCGTCCAGTTACCGCTTGTTGTACTTCCGTAACCAGCGCGGCGCGCCGGATGTGGCGCGTGGCCTGGACCATCGCCGCCACTTTTTCCACGTTGCCGCTCGATTCCTTGATGCCGATGATGTTGGCATGCTCGGCCAGCGCCGTGATCACCTCCAGAGGCAGATCGTATGCCGTGAAAGGCGGCACCGTATAAAGCAGGACCGGCAAAGGCGAGTTGTCAGCCACGGTGCGATAAAAGGCCAGCATGGCTTCCGGCTTCATCTGCGGACGGTAAAAGTGCGGCGTGCGCACCAGGGCGGCGTCATACTGCAGCTTGGCGGCGTACTCGGTGAGGCGCAGGGTTTCAATCACGGATTCGGCGCCCGCGCCGGCGATCAGAACCTTCTCCGGCGCGGCGAACTCAGCGGAGACGCGCAGGACCTCGCGGCGCTCTTCGTCGCTCAGCATGATGGCTTCGCCGGTGGACCCAAGCACCACCATGCCCGCAATCGGCGTGCGCGAATAGCGGTCCATGTTGTGCTCGATCTTCTTGTAGTACACCGCGCCATCTGCATAGAAGGGCGTGGTTACAGCCGGGAAGATTCCTTGCAGGAGCATGGTGCTATTTAACCACACAAGTACTGTTCTGGAACGTTGAGCAACCGTGAAAAAACAAAGGCCCTGTGAGAAACAGGACCTTTGCTCGAAGATGAGAAAACTTTAAATTGCCACAGGCAACGGGAGCGCGCCGGGCGTTTGCAGACGTCCCAGACGAACCACATTCTCGCGCAGGGCCAGGTACTGTGGCGCCAGGACCGCCGGCGTAAGCTGCAGCGACGGCACAGCAAACTCCACGGAGAGCTTGGCATAAGCCATCAGGCACTGCAGGCGAATCTGTCCGGCCAGGTCCAGCACCTGGGCCGCTGCCCGCGCCACTTCCGGATCATGGCTGAGCCGCGCTGCTTCACCCAGCCGCATGACCGCCGCGGCGTTGTTGGCGATGCGGTTCAGGTAGCGCCAGGCCACCCCGATGCGCTGCCGTTTCAGCCGGCGAAAACGCGTGTAGGGAAGCCGTTCGCGGAGAAACAGCTCATCGTCGCGGTCCGTGACCGTGCGAAAGGCTTTCAGGTCCACCGGGCGCACGCGCCGTTGGGCCATCTTCCGGCGGCTGCGTACCGCCATGTAAAAGATCAACAGCGCCACAAGGGCAAGTGCAAACACAATAAAAGTAATCATTGATGCATGAACTCCATGACCGCTCTGTTCCACTGCTCCAACTGCTCGCGTTTGGGCAACTCGCCGGTGGTGATAGGTTCGGGAACCAGGATGTATCCAATCCAGATCAGCAAGCTCGTATTAAATGTCAGCATCCGTACGACGCTGAGAATCAAAGCCGATCCAGTACCCATCTTTGCACGCATAGTGATGTGCACGAGCTCGACCGCCGCAAAAACTCCAAGCCCAAGCGCTATACCGAACAGCGAATGCCTCCAATCCAAACCAAATGCCGTAGAAAACACGAACAAAAACATCAACAATCCGACTTCAATAATTCGCACCGCTTCTTCGATGACCAAGACTGAATTGCTGATCCCCGGTGCTCCGATGGTGGGTTGCAAGAAAAGGACAAGAAGGCCACCGCACACAAGCAAAGCGAGCGTGGTTCGGAAAAACGTGGTTGCAAGCTGCCGAAGAGCTACATGAATGGAAAAGAGATGCTTAAAGATCTCGTAAACAACTGTGAACCCCAAGACAATGCCGATTCCTTCACATATCCAATAGGTGTAGAAATAAACCGCGACATTTTTCTGAACTGCATAACTCAGGACAGTTGCGAATAAATTGAAAAGCGAGTAGGCAGTAAACATTGGGAACTTTGCCCACGCTTTCTTGCTGATCAACACCACGGCCAGGCCTGCCTGAAGCAGCATGCCGACGATCCATAGGTTGTGGATCAGGGACCGCAAATCCATAATTCCGACCTAAGACCAATGACCTAAGAAGCCTAGCAAGTATGGTCTATCAGGCCGGTGCTTGTCTATATTACCGGTGTCATTTTTGTGCGCTTGGAGCCGGCCCCGCGGGACAGGGGCGCTCTGGCGAACAAGGCGTTGGGGTTGGCCCTTCAAAACCGGAGTTTGCTATTGCAGCTACAAACACCGCGGTTGTCAACAAAACCAGTCTTAGAAAACTCTTTGTCATACGAGGTGCTCTCCTCAGTGATTGAATTTTTCGGGTACGTTGCCCTCTAGCTTGAATCAAGAGGTATGTATCTATAACAAAAGATTACACTTCTGACGTATTCGGAAATCAGGAAAAAACCGTTTCAAAATGGAACAAGAAATATGCCGAAGCATATGGATAAGAAATTGCACTGTCCCTTAGGACGTGATCCAGCACGGCCGAGGGACCAGTGGTGAGGGTTGGCCGTTTATTTGAGGCCTGCAGGTCAAAAGAATGATTTAAATCTGCTTATATTTCGGATTCCCGGAAACGAAAGTCAATTGTGGTTATTCTGCTGACACGAGAAGAATTTTGTTGCATCTAAGGTGCTATACAAGATCGATGTTTTGGTCGTTGTTTCCTGTTTTTGTAACGTCAATTCCGGCAATGCGGTGGCCTAAGTAAAACTTCACCTCTCTTATTTGTTCTGAAAACCGAACGTCTCGCCGAACTCTTGCAGTTTGCTTGGGTGTATCGTCTCACCGCCAAGCGTGGCAGCACGACACTCTTACTGCCCTACTAACGGGTGATCGCTGAAAGCCATCGTGGTCCATTTGCACATGTCGCAGACCACACCTTGACCTCTCGGGACAAGCCAAGTTCGACCGGCGCTGCCCGAATGCGCGAGATGTGACCCGGAGCAAGAACAGCCAGGAGCGCAGGAGCATTGCGGTGGACCATTCTTCGTGGCGCATGCATCGCTTGTACTTTGGAATTCATTTGGAGTTCAAAGGAAAAAGCACGTCAAGCATGCCACAACGCGGCTTTATCAACTTTTTTGGGCCCGCGTTTTGAGCGGCTCTATTGCCCGGTGGGATTTCTTGCCGCTTCAAGACATCGGATACAATGGTCTTACCAGTGGAATTTTTGTCGGGGCGTAGCGCAGCCTGGTAGCGCACCTGCCTTGGGCGCAGGGGGTCGGAGGTTCAAATCCTCTCGCCCCGACCATTC
>DASVFK010000367.1:0-12546 GCA_036380095.1 Candidatus Angelobacter sp.
CAGGAGTTCGCCAAAGCCTATTGGCCGGGACAGGACCCGCTGGGCAAGCGTTTTCGTCTGGACACGGAAAAGGGGCCGTACGTCCAGGTGGTAGGCGTGGCCAGGAACTCCAAATACATTTTCATCAGTGAACCGCAGCAAAGTTATTTCTACTTGCCTTTTGCCCAGGAGGAGCCCACACGCATGGTGTTGCTCACGGAAAGCTCAGGGGATCCCGCGCTGCTGGCGGCGCCCATACGCGAGATTGCCCGCTCCATGGATGCGAACCAGCCGGTGTTCAACGTGCGCACTTTCGCCAATTTCTATGAGATGCGCGCGCTGGGTCCGCCCAGGATGATCATGCAGATGGTGGTAACCATGGGGCTGATTGGGCTGACTCTAGCGCTGATCGGGATTTACGGGCTGGTTTCTTACTCGGTGGCGCGGCGGACGCGAGAAATTGGCGTGCGCATCGCCATTGGCGCGGGCCGGATGGACGTGATCAAGATGGTGCTGCGCCAGGGATTTGTGCTGGCCGCCATTGGTATCGGTGTGGGCGGCGCCTTGAGCGCCGTAGCGAGCAGAGCGCTGGCCGCTGGATTGATCGGCTTGGGCAAACCGAACCCGGCGACGTTCATTCTGGTTCCGCTGGCGGTATTGCTGGTGACGATGGCCGCATGCTGGGCGCCGGCATGGAGGGCGAGTAGGGTTGATCCGATCAAGGCGCTACGGTTTGAGTAAGATGCCGGAGCGACTTAGGAACCTGCGTGTCTGAAGTTGAAGAACTCCAAGACACCGTAGCGTTTTCCACAGGTGAACGAGAACCTACTTTTGCCAATTTTGCCAGGCGTGGATCCAGATATCTTTGTATTCGCGGATCGTGAAAGCAACTAGGCAGATGCCCAACGCTAAAAAGGGGCCCGAAGCCAGCCAGAATTTAGTGTCAGCGTGATAAACCAAAAACCACCAAACCGCGTATGACAGTACGTAAAGTATCAGAGTGGCGTTAGTGTGATTGAATAGAGTCCAGCGTGCCATTGGCGCCACAGCAAAATCTACTTCAAACCGTCTCTTGCTTCGCAGCGCTTCTATTCCATGCAAGGTCGCTCGCACCTCCATAACCCAAAATACGCTTGTGAACAGAATTCCACATATTGGCAGAATAAAAGGATGCTGCATCAGTGAAAGGCTGTTTTTGTCGGAAAGGGCAGCATTTAATAGGAATCCTGTCACAGCGGACCACACAGTTAGCTGTTTAAATCTCGCATCTCCAAAAAAGCGATGGTCTGATGAGAGCTCTTTGTAAACGTCGGTTCCACTTTGTGGCTGCTGTGTCGGTGTTGCCATCTAGCGTCGTTACCTCAACGAGCATCTTACAATATCAATAAACGTATGTGCTTATAACATCACGAACCTGTTGTATCCAATATGCGAGCGCGTCCAGCGCCTTCTCGCACACCATCTTGTGCCGCAGCTTTTTATCGCGAACGCGCCTCTTCGTAGCCTCATCGAGTTGTGGCAGCAGATCAAAGGTGATGTTGGCCGGCTGAAAATTCTTGGCTTCCGCGTGACAGATGTAGTGGACCAGCGAGCCTAGCGCTGTTTCCCGCGGTGGCGGCATCGCAGGCATGCCCTGCGCGATGCGCGATCCATGAATCCCTGCCAGCAGGCCCATGGCGATTGATTCGGTATAACCTTCCACTCCCGAGATCTGACCTGCAAAAAAGACGTTGGGATGCTGCTTCATGTTGAGCGTCTCGGTCAGCAGCGACGGCGCGTTGATGTATGTATTGCGATGGATCTGGCCGTAACGCAGAAACTTCGCATTCTCCAGGCCCGGGATCAGCTGCAGCACGCGCGCCTGCTCGCCGAATTTCAGGTGGTTTTGGAAGCCGACCAGGTTGTAGGAGTCGGCGCGCAGGTTTTCCCGCCGCAACTGCACCACGGCATACGGCCATTTGCCGGTGCGAGGATCGTCCAGGCCCACCGGCTTCATGGGACCAAAGCGCAGCGTGTCGCGCCCGCGACGGGCGATTTCCTCGATGGGCAGGCAGCCTTCAAAGTAATTGAGCTTCTCCCAGTCATGGCCCTCGACGGACTGCGACGCGATCAGCACATCGTAAAAGCGGTCGTACTCGTCCTTGGTGAATGGGCAGTTGATGTAATCGGCCGTGCCCTTTCCGTAACGCGCGGCCATGTACACGCGCTGCATGTCGATGGAGTCGGCTTCAACAATCGGGCTGATGGAATCGTAAAAGTAAAGATGGTCGCTGCCGGAGAGCCGGGCGATTTCGTTGGACAGCGCGTCAGAGGTCAGCGGGCCGGTGGCGATAATCGTGATTCCGTCGTGTTCATCGATTTTCGCGACTTCCTGGCGCACGACTTTGATGAGCGGCTCACCGGCGATCGCCTCGGTGACACGGGCGGCAAAAGCATCACGGTCCACGGCCAGCGCGTGGCCGGCGGGCACCGCGGTTTCCTGGGCGATGCGGAGCAGCAGCGACCCGGCACGGCGCATTTCTTCCTTGAGCAGCCAGGGCGCGGTGTTCTCGCTTTCCGACTTGAGCGAGTTCGAGCAGACGAGCTCGGCAAACTTGTCCGTCTGATGCGCCGGGGTGGACTTAACCGGCCGCATCTCGTAAAGTTCAACCTCTGCGCCGCGCTGCGCGCATTGCCATGCTGCTTCACAGCCGGCCAGTCCCGCGCCGATGATCCTGATGGTCACGTCTTTGCCTTTGCCTTGTCCGCCGCAGCCGTTTCAGGTGCGCCCGCAAGCCCCTCAAGCGCTGCACCGGTCAGCAGCATGGTCTCCCACTCGCCCAACAATTCAGCGCCCAGCGCTTCATAGAACTTAAGCGCCGGCTCGTTCCATTCCAGGACCATCCAGCGGATGCCGTAGCAGCTTTCGCGCATGGCGATTTGCGTCAAGTGCCGCATCAGGGCCTTGCCAATGCCTTTGCCGCGCAGCGCCGGGTAAACGAACAGGTCCTCCAGGTAGAGCCCAGGGCGTCCGCGCCAGGTGGAGTAGTTGTAAAAGAAGAAGGCAAAGCCGGCGGGCTTGAAATTCCATTCGGCGATGACGCAGCGGTATTTGGGATTGGGACCAAAGCCATCGCGCAGCAGATCTTCTTCGGTGGCAATAACGGCTTTGGGCTCACGCTCGTATTCGGCCAGGCTTCGTATGAAGTCCAGGATGAGCGCGGCATCACCGGCGGTCGCATTTCGGATGGCAAGCATAGGGGTAAGGCTGCGAAGATTTCAGTTTACTAGAGCCGTTTCCCACGCGGCTGGGAGCTAATTGCACGACTCTCAGTGCTTCTTTTCCTGTCTTATTGACTTAAGGTGGGATTATTACCATAGTCACCTTGTCATTGGCTGGTAGGACATTGTACCTTAGTACAATACTTTAATGCCCTCCAGTTCCGGGTTAAGGCCTGGCCAAGTGGAAGAGTCGGTCGGCCGCCTGGAGGGTGGGAGTTATTCGCTTATGTCGACGAGAAGCACCTGGCGGAGAAAGGTGGTCCTTCCGGTCACCGTTATCCGCAGCAACGGGGAGAAGAGCCTGGCCCACACACTGGACGTCACCATGTCTTCCGCAAGGCTGGGAGGGCTGTATACGTCCGTGGATCCGGGCGAGGTGATTGAGATTCAGCGCGGCGCCCTGCGAGCAAAATTCCAGGTGGTCTGGGTGGGCGCGGCGAACAGCGCGCTGGTTGGGCAAGCAGGCGCGCACGGCCTTTTTTCCGGCAAGAATGTCTGGGGCGTGGACCTGCCCGCGGACCAACCGGACCTCTCTGTGGATACGAACGCGCTTCGCAGCCGGTATCCGCTGGTGTGCATCGGGCGCGGAAAGAATGAACGCCGCTGGCACAGGCGCCTGGACTGCACGGGCAGCGCTTCTGTGCTGGCTCCCAGCGGCAAGTTTCCCGTCTACGCCGAAATCAAAGACATTTCCCTGGGCGGAGTCTACCTGGAGACTGCAACCGCGTTTCCGGTCAACACCAAAGTCCACCTCAAGATGAACGTCGCCGGCATCGCCGTTGACATGCCGGGCACGGTGCGAACCAGCAAGCCTCAGGTGGGGATGGGAATCGGCTTCCAGAGGGCCTCGCGGGAAAACGAAGAAAAGCTGGCCATGGCGATCGAAACCCTCGAACGTGAGTCCTCGCAGCCAGGCGGGTCGCGGGAACAGGTGGTGACCATGGCGCCACAGTTGGTGATCGCCCGCTCACGGGCAGTCTAGTCAGGCGGTGGCTTTGAGTTTTGCCAGGGCCTCGTCTTCTTCCGCGTACTTGAAGGGTGCATACATCGGCTGGGCCGGCTGGTTTGCGCGTTCCCACACGATGGTCCGCTGCATTGCCTCGGCCATCGATATTGGCTCGCGGTAACCCAGCTCACGGCGGAGGCGCTCTGAAGAAGCGGCCATGTCCTGTTCAATTCTCGCGGGCATCACAAGGTGCTGGGGCGCCTGGTCGCGCGGTAACACCAGGAACTCACCCTTCCAACCAACGGCTTGAGCAATTTTTTGGGCCCATTCCAGTTCGCTGAAGCTTTCTGTTTCGCACACGTTATAAATGCGGCCCTCAGCCTGATCTGATGTTGCCGCCAACGCAATGGCCGCGCCCACATTTTCTACGAAACCACGAGGAGTCCGCCAGGCAGCAACGTCGTCAGGAAAGATGATGTGGCGCCGGCCGTCATCCATGCGTTTCAGAATGTGATGAAAGCGATGCAGCGGGTCGCCTGGGCCGTAGACCATGGGAAGGCGCAGGACCGTGCCAGAAAGCTCCCGATCACCCAGTACCGCTTCTTCCACCGGAATCTTGTCATACTGGTCGTCCGCCCAGGGATAAACGTCGCGGACCCGCTTCATGGCTTCCGGCGAATATGTGTTTCTGTTCGTGCGCAGCTCGGATTCCTCCGTAAGCGGCAGCTCTTGCAGCAGGCCAGTCTCCGTTCCGCTGATGATGCCCATGGCGCGATACACATCCATGCTGCTGAGCGCGACCACGCGGCGGGTGATACCGCGAAACGTCTCCATCAGCGTTTTTGACTGCCGGCCCGAGCTGAGGATGAAGTCGATGACCACGTCAAAGTTGCGGCGCGCGAATTCCGCCCGGTAGCCGGCGAGTTGATGATGGTCGCCGAGGATCTCCTCGGCGCCTGCGGGCAATGAGGTCTTGCCACGGTGAAATACGGTCACGCTGTGCCCGTCTTCTTGCAGACACGCGACCGTGGAAGGGCCCATGAAACCCGTTCCGCCGATGAGCAAAATCTTCATACGTGGCTCCTATGGCTTTTGATGATGCAAGGTAGCCGGCTGTCGCGGGCCGGGATCACAGGTTTTTGACAAAAGCGTCAAGCTCCGTGCGCTTCACGTACCAAACGCGCCCGATCTTGAGCGCGTTGAGTTTGCCGCCGCGAATGTTCTGCGCGATAAAGCTGCGCGGCAGCCCGGAGAGCTGTACGGCGTCGCCTAGGGTGAGCGTGAGCCGGTCCGCGATGGCCACAGTGTTCAGGTTTTTCTGCGGCTCCTGCTTGCGCGGTCGGGGCTCCATCTCAACCACGGGAATCACGGTTCCGATGGCAGGGTTCGGCGGGAAGGGATGCCCGGGAATCCCGGAAGTGAAGCCGACCGGACCGGCCGCTTCCTGCCGCTGGCGGAAGCGATCGAGGTCCTGCGGTTTGAAGAAGGCCTTTTTGCCGTGCTTGCTGTCACGATATTGCACGGCGAGGTGGCCACGCCGGACCGCTCGTTCGATCCCGCGCGTGGAGAGGCCGACGAGTTCTGCCGCTTCACGCTTGGACATCAGCTCCATAGGGCCATGTTAGCACACATGCGACACATACGACAACATTAAACAAATGTCGCATGTTAATGTCGGCAGTCTGTCGCGGGCTGGAATGGACTTGTCAGAGGATGACGCGCTCGTCACCCACCCTCCGCGTCACGCGTTCGCGGTCGAGATACTCAAGCAGGGGAATCGCGTACTTGCGCGTAACGCCGGTCAAGTCCTTGAACTTGCCCACGTCAATCTTCTGGGATTGGGCCTTGTACTTCGCCACAACCTGGCGCAGTTCTTGCAGCGCTCTCTGGTGGAAGACGAGTTCATCTGCCAGCTTGACTAGGATGCGGTCACGCAGCAGCAGGGTCACCAGCTTTTGCGCGCGAACCTTGTCGATGGGAAGTCCGGCCAAGACCTCCTTCATCAGCGGAACTTTCAAGCCCGCGGTGGCAAAGGCCTTTTCGATCTGCTCCTTGGCTTTGGCTTCTTCGTCTTTTAGCTCCACGCCTCGGCCGGCCAGACGAACCAGTTCGCCGGCGGCTTCGGCTTTCTTTTCGCGCGTGAGCTGCCCCAGGACGGCTTCCATGATGGCCGGCTGCAACCCCAGCTTATCGCGCAATTCTTCCTTGCTGATGCCGGCCACAAGAGGGTTGGCTTTGTGGAAGACATCGAGCGTGGCGGCGGCGTTTTCACGCGCTTGCTGAAAGGCAGGAACCGCGAGGTGCGATTCGCCCGCCTGCACCACCTTGCCCTGTTGCACCAGCGTGGCCAGCAGCGGCTGCAAGACGGATGGCCTGATTCCGATCTCCCGTACTGCCTGGGCCAAATTGAGCCCATCTTCTTCGCGGCGAGAAATGCGGGCCAGCAGCCTCTCCGGGAGCGTTCCGGCAGCAATGGCCTGGAGGAATTTCATACGCGCTTCCGCCTTTTGCTTTTGCCGTGAGAGCGGGAAGGCGTCCAGCACGCGCGCGCCGCCAATGGTGACCACGGGCGAGAATTGGCGCAAGATCACGCGGTCGCCGGGGAGCAGCAACAGCGGCTCCTCACTGCGAAGTTGCGCCAGGCCGCTTGTACCGGGCTTGAGCTCGGCAGCTTCGTGCAGCGCCACTTCAGCAAGGCATTCCGAAGTGAACGCGTGCAGGTGAACGCGCGCCCGGTTCTTGAGCGGCTTGGCGTCTTTGAGCAAAGAGAGTTCCACATCAACGCGCTCGGTGGGTTCGAGCAGGCCGGGAGCAGCCAGGGCCATGCCGCGCGCCAGGTCTTCCAGTTGCACGCCGGCCAGGTTGAGCGCGGTACGCTGGCCGGCCAGCGCCTGATCGGTGGCAGCGCCGTGCACCTGAACGCCACGCACGCGAGCGCGGCGCCGCGTGGGAAAGACTTCGACTTCTTCTTCCTTGTTGACCTTCCCCGCGATCAGCGTGCCGGTAATCACGGCGCCAAAACCTTTCATGGCGAACACGCGGTCAATGGGCAGACGGAAGATCGCGTCCGTGTCGCGCGCGGGAACATCAGGGACAAGGCGGGCGATTTCGCGCTTGAGGTCGTCGAGCCCCGTGCCTTTGAGCGCGCTCACCGGCACCACGGGTGAGCGGCTGGTATCGAGAAACGAGCCGCGGACAAAGTCCTCTATCTCCAGGCGCACCAGGCTGAGGGTTTCTTCATCCACCAGGTCCGCCTTGGTGATCACGGTGATGCCGCGCGGGATGGAGAGCAGCCGGCAGATCTCAAAGTGCTCGCGCGTCTGCGGCTTGATGGATTCATCGGCGGCCACCACCAGCAGCACCAGATCGATTCCGCCCACGCCGGCGAGCATATTGCGCACAAAGCGCTCGTGGCCGGGCACGTCGATAAAGCCCAGGCGCAGCTTCTCACCGCTGGGCGCGTTAAGCTCCAGGTGCGCGAAGCCCAGGTCGATGGTGATGCCGCGCCGCTTCTCTTCTTCCAGGCGGTCGGTATCGATGCCGGTTAGCGCTTTGACCAGGGTGGTTTTGCCGTGGTCAATATGTCCGGCGGTGCCGATGATGATCGATTTCATTTATTCCTGTCGCTCCGCTCCAAACCGCTTGAGAATCTGTCTCCTGGTGAACGCATCCTGCTCCTGCATCTGGCGGCTGCGGCGCGTGGACGGCCTCGCCGCCTATCTCGTAACTTCCTCTCGCTCCGCTCCAAACCGCTTGGAGACTCTAATGTCTTCTGCTCCGTGCAAGTGGCTCGGTCCGCAAGCAAGCCTCGCCGCTTAGTGTAAAGGATAGGAGATGAGACCGTTCCCTTTCGTGAGAAAATAGACATATCCCCCTATGTCCACCACGCATCTCGCCGCGATCACGCCGGAAGTCATTGAAGACCATGGCATCACGCCTGAAGAATACGAGAAGATCAAGTCCACGCTGGGACGCGAGCCTTCGCTGACCGAGCTGGGCATCTTCAGTGTCATGTGGAGCGAGCACTGCTCCTACAAATCGTCACGCGTGCACCTGAAGCGGCTGCCTACGCGCAGCAAGCTGGTGGTGCAGGGCCCGGGCGAGAATGCGGGCATCATCGATATTGGCGAGGGCTGGGCCTGCGCCTTCAAGATCGAGTCGCACAATCATCCTTCTTTCATCGAACCATTCCAGGGCGCGGCCACCGGCGTGGGCGGAATCCTGCGTGACATCTTCACCATGGGCGCGCGTCCACTGGCGGTGATGGATTCGCTCCGCTTTGGCCCCATCACGCCGGACAAGCACACTGACCAGGCCACCGTGCACAAGAATCATTCCATCCTGGAAGGCGTGGTCAGCGGCATTGCGTCCTACGGCAACTGCTTCGGCGTTCCCAACTTGGGCGGTGAGACAAAATTTGAGAGCTGCTATTCGCAGAACCCGCTGGTGAACGCGTTTGCCCTGGGGCTGATGCGGCGTGACCAGATCTTCTACGCCAAGGCCGCGGGCGAAGGCAATCCTGTGATCTACGTGGGGGCCAAGACCGGGCGCGACGGCATTCACGGCGCGACCATGGCCAGCGAGGAGTTCAGCGAGGGCTCCGAGCAGAAGCGTCCCAACGTGCAGGTGGGCGATCCCTTCCTGGAGAAGCTGCTGCTCGAAGCCTGCCTTGAAGCCATGCAGACCGGCGCAGTGGTCGGTATACAAGACATGGGCGCGGCGGGGCTCACGTGCTCCACCTGCGAAATGGGAGCGCGCGGCGGTGTGGGCATCGAGATCGAGCTGGACCGCGTGCCCCAGCGCGAAACCGCCATGAACGCCTACGAGATCATGCTCAGCGAATCGCAAGAGCGCATGCTGCTGGTAGCGGAAAGCGGACGCGAGCAGGAAGTCCTCAAGGTCTTCGACAAGTGGGGGCTCGACGCGGTGATCGTGGGCCGCGTTACCAACAACGGCCGCCTTCGCGTGCTGGAGCACGGCAAGCTGGTAGCGGACATTCCCAATACCGCACTCACGGACGATGCTCCGCTTTACAACCGTCCCATGCAGCCGTGGGAAGCGCCGGTCCCACGCAGCAAACCGGGACATATTTATTTTTCGAGCGCGGGCGATTTCACGCGACAGTTCAGGCAGCTGCTGGCCTCGCCCAACATTTGCTCCAAGCGCTGGATCTTCGAGCAATATGACTCCATGGTGCAGTCCAATACCGTGGAAGGCCCGGGCGCGGACGCCGGCTTGATGCGCATTAAAGACACCAAGCGCGCCTTGGCCATGGCGCTCGACGGCAACGGCCGCTGGTGCTGGCTCTCGCCCAAACTCGGCGCGATGCACGCCGTAGCCGAAGCCGCTCGCAACGTCGCCTGCACGGGAGCAACTCCAGTGGCGGCAACCAACTGCCTGAACTTTGGCAACCCGGAGAAGCCGCAAATCATGTGGCAGTTCGCCCAGGTAGTGGATGGCCTGGCCGAGGCCTGCACGGCGCTCGAAACGCCCATCACCGGCGGCAACGTGAGTCTGTATAACGAAACGCTGGGCGAAGGCATCTACCCCACTCCAGTGGTTGGCGTGGTGGGGATTTTGGAGAATGTGGAAACGGCCATGACGTTTCACTTCCGCCAGCCCCAGCGTGATGTGTTCCTCCTTTCCGTCGCCGCAAGCACAGATGCCAGGACTGCCCAGACTGAGCTCGGCTCCAGTGAATACGCGCGCCACGTCCTGGGCGAAGTCTGGGGTTTCCCGCCGGCGCTTGATCTCAAGCAGGAAGCGGCACTGCACAAGTGCCTGCGCGAGCTGATCGGCAAGCGCGCGATCGAGTCCGCGCACGATTGCTCTGACGGCGGCCTGGCCGTGGCCCTGGCGGAATCGGCGTTTCCCCTGGGGGTGGGCGCGGAGATCAGCCTTACCTCCAATGGATCATTCCATGAGGCGTTGCTCTTTGGCGAATCTGCCGGCCGGGTACTCGTTAGTTGCGACCCCAAAGACTCCGCGGTCATCCAACAAACAGCGATACAATGGGGCCTGCGGGCACAGAAGCTGGGGCGCACGATTCCGGAAAAGCTGGACATCAGGATTGACGGCAATGGTGCCGTTGCCGCAAAAGTGTCAGACCTGAGGCAGGTGTGGGAAACGGCTCTGCCCAAGGCATTGCATACGGAGACTCCGGAACATCTGGTGCCGGAGACGTTGCAGAAGAGCTGAGGCAGCGGTATTTGGTACTTGGTATTTGGTAGTTTGCCAAAAACCAACTACCAAGAGCCAAATACCAAGTACCAAATACCAAGGGGGCCCATGGCATTCGACAAATTGAAGGAATACTGCGGCGTGGTTGCTGTTCATAACCATCCTGAAGCCGCCACGCTTGCCTACCTTGGCCTGCATCAGCTGCAGCACCGTGGGCAGGAGTCGGCCGGGATCGTCTCTTCTGATAGCGCGCGTCTCCACGTCCACAAGGCCATGGGCCAGGTCGCCGAAATCTTCACAGAAGAAGTCCTGGACAAGCTGCCGGGAATGCTGGCCATTGGGCATACGCGCTACTCCACGGCCGGCGACTCCGCCCTGCTCAACGCCCAGCCCATCATGGTGGACTGCAACAAGGGGCTCATCGCGCTGGCGCACAACGGCAACCTGGTCAACGCTTGGGAGATCCGCAGCCGGCTGGAAGCACAAGGCTCCATCTTCCAGACCACCAGCGATACCGAAGTCATCGTGCATCTCGTCGCGCAATCCAAAGAGCAGACGCTGCCGGAAGCGGTGTGCGACGCCCTCCGCCGCATCGAGGGCGCCTTCTCGCTGGTGATCATGACTCGCGACCGCGTCTTCGCCGTGCGCGACCCGCGTGGTTTCCGTCCGCTTTCCATGGGACGCGTGGCCAACGGCGCCGGCCGTGAGCGGGACACCATCGTTTTTGCCTCAGAGACCTGCGCTTTCGACCTGATCGGCGCCGTCTATGAGCGCGACGTCAGGCCCGGCGAAATGATCGTGGTGGGGCCGGAAGGCGTATCTTCCCGCTTCTTCGCTGCGGAGATGAAGCAATCGAGCTGCATCTTTGAGCACGTTTACTTCTCCCGGCCGGATAGCGTGATCTTCGGCCGCCCGGTACAGGCGAGCCGTGAGGCCATGGGGCGGCAGCTTGCCAAAGAGTCGCCCGTGGAAGCCGACGTGGTGGTCCCGGTGCCTGATTCCGGCGTGACCGCCGCCCTGGGCTATGCCGCCGAATCGCAATTGCCGTTCCGCTTCGGCCTGATCCGCAATCACTACGTGGGCCGTACCTTCATCGAGCCGGAGCAGCGCGTGCGCGACTTCGGCGTGAAGCTCAAGCTCAACCCGGTGCGCAGCCTGCTTACGGGCAAACGTGTAGTGCTCATTGACGACTCCATCGTGCGCGGCACCACCAGCCGCAAGATCGTGCGCATGGTGCGAGATGCCGGCGCCAAGGAAGTTCACGTACGCATCTCCTGCCCGCCAACCATCTCGCCCTGCTATTACGGCGTGGATACGCCCTCCAAGAACCAACTCATCGCCGCCAACAAGTCGGTGGAGGAGATCCGCGACTACATCGGCGCCGACTCGCTGGCTTACTTGTCTCTCGTGGGGCTGCGCCAGGCCTGCGCGGAAGGCGAGAAAACCACGTACTGCACTTCCTGCTATACCGGGATCTATCCCACGGAGTTCGTACCCCTGGAGCAGTTGATTCCACCGGCCATGGCAGAGAAGAAACCCTAGCGCTGTAAGGAAAAGAACGAAGAGGCGTCTGGGACCATCACGCCAGCGAGGGTGGCGCCACCACTTTGAAGCTGATCTCGCTGACCGGCTGCGGTTCCTGGCCGTGGACGGAGAGCCTTTCCACCGACTCCTCCAGCATCACCTCAAACGCGTGGCCGCACTCCGGGCACACAATCTGCTGGATCCCGCATGAACGTTTTGACGTCTTGCGTACCGGGAAGCTGTCTCCATACGGGCATTCGATGAACGTGATGTTATCAGCGGACATTCGGGGTCCTTTTGGGGGGACGTGCAAATTGGGGAGTGCAGGCGCTACGTTAGCTGGAATCGCCTCGTGTGGCAAGTTACTCTGGGTATTACACCCCCGCCGCCGTCGGATACAATTCTCCATTGAAACGCAGTAATTTAAGATTCTCTGCCAGGACGCAACTGAGTGCGAATCTCTGTTTCCACCATGAAACCGCTTCTCCCACTCTTACTTCTCGCATCATCTGCCCTGGCCCAATGGGAGCGCGTCAGCGTTTCCACCAGCGCCGGCCTACGCGGCCTGAGTGTAGTCAGTGAAAAAGTGATTTGGGCCAGCGGGACCGGCGGGACGGTCATCCGTACGATTGATGGCGGCAAGAACTGGTCCGTGC
>DASVFK010000368.1:0-2462 GCA_036380095.1 Candidatus Angelobacter sp.
TGTCCGGCGTACAGATGAGGACCTGTTCAACTCGTTGATCCTGGGCTGCCTTGGCGGCGGCCGAGGCCAGCGCGTCGTCGGCTTCAAATTCGACCATAGGCCACACCACCACGCCCATGGCTTCCAGCGCTTCCTCCAGGAGGGGAAACTGCGCCAGCAACTCCGGCGGCACACCTTCGCTGGTCTTGTATCCGGGATACAGGTCGTTGCGAAAGGACTCCACCACATGGTCGGTTGCCACTCCCAGGTGGGTCGCGCCCTGTTCGATCATGGACAAAACGGAAGCCACAACGCCGCGGACCGCGCCTACCTCCCGCCCCTCCACGTCCGTCGCGGAGGGAACCGCGAAAAAGTAGCGGAACAATTCGTACGTCCCGTCAATGAGGTGCACATTCATTTAGATCTGCCGATGTTATACGATCCGGCCAAGGTGCGCTTCTCGCGCCACAAGCGACTGGCTTCCGTTTCTCCCACCCCCTCGACTTAGCAGCCACCACAGGCTGAGTCCTGTGTGCTGACTGCCGAATGCCGATTTTTTTTGACGGAATGGGCCGGGGTTTCTCGCCTTTACTGAAGAGAGGGAAAGTTGCGGGCCAGATATTTTGGCCTCCTCCAAGCCCTCGCTTGTGACCGGCAAGGACGGAGTGTGCAGTTGTCTGCCGGCGGCCAAAGTATTTAGGAGAGGGGAATTCCATGAAGATCGCATCGTTGTGGTTGCGCCGCGGCATTCCCGCGGTGTTGTTCTTTGCTCTGTCCTGCGCGTGTGTTGCCCAGAAAGACCCCGGAGTTCGCCAGGGCCTGCCTGGCGCAGGCGCGCCACTCAAGGGCCTGACTGCCATAGAGCAGTCCATGTTTGACGAAGGCCTGCAACGGGCCATCCAGCTTGAGGCCGTCTGCGACAGTTGCAGCGACCTGACGCTGGGCTCGTTTACTGACCCGGCAAAGGCCAAGTTAGTTGTCCAAACCAACTCAGCCGGCCTGGGTACGCGCTTCAACGGCGACCAATGCCTCGGCTGTCACAATCAGCCCACCCTGGGAGGTTCCGGCGGATTCCTGGTTCCTAACCCTCAGGACCCGCAAGCCAGGCAGCGCCGCCCCGAAAACCCCATGTTTGATCTGATTCCGCATCGCAAGGGCGCCACCAACAAGGTCCCGTCTTTCATCACGCAGTTCGGGCCTATTCGTGAAGTCCGTTTTGTGAATAAACCCGATGGCACTCCCGATGGCGGCGTCCATCAGCTCTTTACCGTGGTGGGCCGCTCGGACGTCTTCCCTAAGGGCCAGCTCAACACCTGCACCGCTGAAGCCCTGCCCTCCACCGACTTTGAAGGCGAACTGAAGAAGGGCAACCTGCGCTTCCGTATTCCCACCCCGCTGTTCGGCCTGGGGATGATCGATGGCATTCAGGACCGGGAAATCCTCGGGCGTCACGAGGCCACGGCCGCGCTCCGCAAAGAGCTCGGCATTCTGGGCGTTCCCAACCGCAGCGGCAATGACGGCACCATCACCCGCTTCGGCTGGAAGGCGCAAAACAAGTCGATCACAATTTTTGCCGGCGAAGCCTACAACGCCGAGATGGGCATCACTACCGACCTGTTCCCGCAGGCCGTGGACGAGAGCCCGCTCTGCACCGCCGACAAGAGCGAGCCCAACGACATTACCCGTATGGACCCCGACGACGCGCGCAACCAGGCGTTCAACAATCCTCTGCACCAGGCGCCTGACTGGCTGATGTTCGGGCTCTTCATGCGCTTCCTGGATGCGCCCCAGCCGACGCCGTTCTCCCCCAGCGCCCAGCATGGCGAGCACCTTTTCGGCACCGGTTCGGACAATGCGGGAGTGGGCTGCGTTCTCTGCCATACCGCAACCATGGTCACTCCGCCGCGCAGCGAAACCGAGGCGCTGCAGAGCCTGACCCTGCATCCGTTCTCTGATTTTCTGATCCATCACATGGGCAAGGGCCTGGCCGACGACATCACGCAAGGCGCCGCCACCGGCGACATGTTCCGCACTG
This sequence comes from Candidatus Angelobacter sp., assembly GCA_036380095.1. GTDB lineage: Bacteria > Acidobacteriota > Terriglobia > Terriglobales > Acidobacteriaceae > Angelobacter. The sequence continues at coordinate 2,015 of DASVFK010000368.1, forward strand.
CGCCTCTGTGGGGCGTAGGCCAGCGCATCTTCTTCCTGCATGACGGAAGGACCGACGATCTGCTCCAGGCCATTCAAGCGCATACCTCGCCGGCCATGAAATGCAACGACGGCGACGACAACGACCACCGCCGCTCGCCCTGCTATGGTCCTTCAGAGGCCAACGCAGTCATCCGGCGCTTCAACCAGCTTTCAGCCGAGGACAAGCAGGCGATTTTGGATTTCCTGCGCGCGCTTTAACCACCAAGGTCTCGGGGTCAGGTGAGCAACGCTCTTGGCCTGTTTGTTGCTGTAAGGTTGCCTCCGCTGCAATGGGCCAATGTTCACTCAAAACTCCGAGCTTAGAGGGTCCGCTAGCTGCAGCGGGCCCTCTTCTTGCCTTGGACCGCCAGTTCGATTCGTCTCCCCCGGTGTGTTTACAGTCTCAGCCCCTCCGTGTTACGCTGTTT
>DASVFK010000369.1:0-17921 GCA_036380095.1 Candidatus Angelobacter sp.
CGTGTTCGCGTTGTCCTTTACGCCGGCCGCAGTCCATGCGCTGCAGAACCGCTCGCAGCGTGAAATGGAAAAAGAAATGCAGGACCGGCAATACAAGGACCTGAACAAGAAGCGCCAGCAGGAAATCCACGACGATACGGAGAAGCTTTTCCAACTGGCCACGGAGCTGAAGGCCGCGGTGGACAAGAGCAACGAGAACCTGCTCTCGCTGGAGGTGGTGCGCAAGGCGGACGAAGTGGAGAAGCTGGCCAAGAAGGTAAAGGAGAAAATGAAGGAGGCTGTCGCTCCGCCACCACACGTCGAGCCGGTCAATCCGCCTCGGATGAATCTGAGGAGGCCGCCGCGGTAGCGTGGTGGTGGTGCGCCCTACTGCGAAATCACTTCGATCGTCCTGAGCCACGTCTCCACGAGCTGAGGCCATCCTGTAATCGGGAATTTCGTGCGGCGTAGACCAAACGCGTGTCCGCCGTGCGCATACAAATGCATTTCCACGTGAACCCCAGCCTTCTTTAGCGCGATAAAGTAAACGAGTGAGTTCTGGGCGGAGTCGATGGGATCATCCTCCGCGTGCAGCAAAAATGTAGGCGGTGTTTGACGGCTGACTGAAACGGCCGGATTCAATTCAAAGTCCTTTGATGCATTCTCCAGCATATGCCCCGGATAAAGCGCGACTCCAAAATCCGGCCGGCAGCTTTCCTTGTCGGCTTCATCGACAGCCGGATACAAGCGCTTGTCAAAATGCGTACTGATCGCAGCCACCAGATGTCCACCTGCGGAGAAACCAAGCACTCCAATCTTGTGCGGATCGATGTGCCACTTTGCCGCGTTAAAGCGGACCAGCCCCACCGTCCTCTGTGCATCTTCTAACGCGATCGGTGATTGCGGATAGGGCCCTGACCGAGGATACGGTGCCGATTTCGGATACAGGGCCAGCCCCGGCACGCGGTATTTGAGCAGCACACAAGTTATCCCTTTCGAGGTTAGCCACTCGCAGACCTCCGCACCTTCGAGATCGATGGCCAGAATCTGATAGCCCCCGCCAGGAAACACGACGACCGCAGCGCCCGTATTCTTCCCGGCGGGCGAATAGACCGTCATCGTGGGAAGCGAGACGTTGCTGATGTAAGTCCAGGGCCTGCCGCCGACGAAGTGGTCCCGCGTCCTCGCGGTCGCGACCTCCGGCCCCGCCACCGGCTGCGCATCAGGCGTTGCGCCCGGCCAGATCGGCACCTGCGCATGTCCCGGAGACGGTTGCCAAACAGTCGTCTGCGGGCTCAGATGGCCAAGAGCAGACATAACGCAGAAAGTAAAAAGCAGAGCTCTCATCGCAATCCTCACGGCTTACAGATACGAAACCGCACCCGGCGCCAATCGAGAAGATATTTTGAAGACTCTTGGGCCCGGAAGCAACACCAGGAAGCTGGCTAAGCAAGTGAATGAGAAGATGAGGGAAGTTATTGTTCCTCCGCCGCACGTGGAGCCCATCCCGCCGCCGCGGATGAGCCTGAGGAGACCTCCGCGTTGGGTTTTTCCGTTATCAGGCCCACCCGCTTACATGGCATAAGCACGAAAGCCCGCCTTGCGGCGGGCCTTCAGTTTTTGCGTAGAGGCCTTGCAGGCCACGAGACGTGCCGATTGCCGCGTCTCTACTTCAGTGATTAAGCTGCCTTGGCTTCCGCCTCCGCTTCCTTTTGCGCGCCGATCCTCATTCCGTAGAACGAACGCCACACAAAGAACACCGAGATCAGGAAAAACACGACGGCCAGCACATGGCCCAAGATCGCATTATCGCCAGAGAGTTTCACTGCCAGTTCCACCGCCAGAAGGCCAAAGAGAGTGGTGAACTTGATGACCGGGTTCATGGCCACGGACGAAGTGTCCTTGAACGGATCACCCACGGTATCGCCTACCACGGTTGCGGCGTGCAGTTCCGTGCCTTTCTTTTTCAGCTCCACTTCCACCACTTTCTTGGCGTTGTCCCAGGCGCCGCCGGCGTTGGCCATAAAGATCGCCTGGTAGAGGCCGAAGATGGCGATGGAGATCAAGTAGCCGATAAAGAAATACGGCTCGGCAAACGCGAACGCCAGCGTGGCAAAGAACACCGTCAAAAAGATGTTGAACATTCCTTTTTGAGCATATTGGGTGCAAATCTCCACCACTTTCTTGCTGTCTGTGACGGAGGCTTTTTCCACGCCTTCCAGCTTGATGTTGCGTTTGATGAATTCCACCGCGCGGTAAGCGCCAGTGGTCACCGCCTGCGTGGATGCGCCGGTAAACCAGTAAATCATTGCGCCACCGGTGATCAGGCCCAGGACAAACGGAGCGTGCAGCAGAGAGAGGTTCACGGTGCCCACCGTGAGTCCGTTGGTCAGCGCCATGATGATGGAGAAGATCATGGTGGTGGCGCCCACCACGGCGGTCCCGATCAACACCGGCTTGGCCGTGGCCTTAAAGGTGTTTCCGGCGCCGTCATTTTCTTCCAGCAGGTCTTTGGCGCGGGTAAAGTTCACATCAAAGCCGAATTCTTTCTTGACCTCCGCTTCTACATTGGGCACCTGCTCGATCAGCGAGAGCTCATAAACGGACTGCGCGTTGTCCGTCACCGGCCCGTAAGAGTCCACAGCGATCGTTACCGGGCCCATGCCCAGGAATCCAAACGCCACCAGGCCAAAGGCAAAAACCGCGGGCGCCAGCATCAACCGGATGCTGGTGCCGGGCAGGTACGCATCCAAGCCCATGGTGCTGAAGTAAAAGGCCACGCCCATCAGCATCACCATGCTGATGCCCAGCCAGTACGCGGAGAAGTTGCCCGCCACCAAGCCGGAAAGGATGTTCAAGGACGCGCCGCCCTCTTCTGAGGAGGTCACAATTTCTTTTACGTGCCTTGAACTCATCAGCGTAAAGACTTTGACCAACTCAGGGATGATCGCCCCCGCAAGCGTGCCGCAGGAGATGATCATCGCCAGCTTCCACCATAACGTGGTGTTGCCGCCCAGGTCCGGGATGATCAGCTTGGAAACGATAAAGGTGAGGATGATCGAGACAATCGAGGTGATCCACACCAGCGAGGTCAACGGCGCCTCAAAATTCATCTTGTCGGCATTGCTGTAGCGCGCCTTGGCGATCGCTTCATTCACAAAGTAAGAGACCGCGCTGGCCACCAGCATCATGATGCGCATGACGAAAATCCAGACCAGCAGTTGCACCTGAATGGTCTCGTTGCGCACAGCCAGGAGGATGAACGTGATTAGGGCCACGCCCGTCACGCCGTAGGTCTCAAAGCCGTCGGCGCTCGGGCCAACGGAGTCGCCCGCGTTGTCGCCCGTGCAATCGGCGATCACGCCGGGGTTGCGCGCGTCGTCTTCCTTGATCTTGAAGACGATCTTCATCAGGTCAGAGCCGATGTCGGCGATCTTGGTGAAGATGCCGCCCGCGATGCGCAGCGCCGCGGCGCCCAGCGATTCACCGATGGCGAAGCCGATAAAACATGGTCCGGCGTATGCGCCCGGAATAAACAGCAGAATGCAGAGCATGATCAGCAGTTCCACGCTGATCAGCATCATGCCGATGCTCATGCCCGCCTTGAGCGGAATGGCATAGATGGGATACGGCTTTCCTCTCAGCCCCGCGAACGCCGTACGCGAGTTGGCAAAGGTGTTGACGCGAATGCCGAACCAGGCCACGCCGTAGCTGCCGAGGATTCCCACCAGGCTGAACATCAGGATGATGAGCACCCGGCTGGTCTCATTGTGCTGCAGGAAGCCGAAGTACAGGACAATGATCACCGCGATAAACGCTTCCAGCACCAGGATGAATTTTCCCTGCGTGATCAGATAGGTCTTGCAGGTCTCATAGATCAGCTCGGAGATCTCCCTCATGGAGCGGTGCACCGGCAGGTTCTTGAGCTGCATATAGATCACCAGGCCAAACAGTCCGCCCAGCGCGCAAAAAATCAAGCCATAGGAGAGCAGCCGGTAGCCGCTGGTCCCGCCAAGAAAAGAGACGCTGCCCATGTCCGGCAGTTTCAGGTTGGCTTCGCCGCCGGCTTCGTGCGCGGGGGCGCTGCCGGCTTCTTGCGCCATGCTGCCTGCGGGAGCAGACGCTTGCGCAACTTGCTTCAGCTCGGCCGGGTGTGCCGGCGGTTGTTGGGCTGTTGCTTGCGACGGCTGCATCGCCTGCGATTGCGCTGGTTGCGGCTGCTGCGCCGGGTGTGATTGCTGCGCCGCCAGCGGCAACGCCATCATTACGAGTGCGAGCACGGCAAGCAGCGCCAAGGTTGCGCGCGCGGATTTCTCACGGCCCATCAGGCCCTGTGCGAGCCGGGTGTGCATATGCTTCCTCCAAGGGTCTCAAGAATTTGCAAGGGTTTCGGTTTACTCACGCCTAACTGGCAACTTCCGGAAACGCGCTTCCACATCAAGAACCGTGGTTTGAGGTTTGGCCGCGTCGGAACCGCTGCCCTGCCCCAGGCAGAAACACACCTCGGGCGGAGCAATGGTGAACCGTGTTTTATAACACTTTGGCGAAAGACAGGTCAACGTGGCAGCCCGAAATGGGGCCTTGACTCCCGGTGAAAGGCAGGGAAGGGGGGCGAGGTATTTTCCTTGTAACGAATTGCTCACCCTCTTCATTAGACCAGTGAGGGCTTTTTCCGGCGAACCAAGTTTCGACCAAATAACCGTCGGTCCGGTTGCTTACCGCGGGGTCAGAGGAGATCCACATGAAAGCTTCTTATCAAGTCTTTCCAGCACTCGCATTTCTCGTCCTGTTGCTGGCAACAGGAGCTTCGGCTCAATGCGTTGCGCCCACGTGCACAGAGATCGTCCACAATGGACCGGCGGGAACCAAGCAGGTTCTTGTGGTCATGGGGGATGGATATGCAGCGGGAGATCAGACCAAGTACAACAATGACGTCCAGACGCTAGTCATCGACGGGGTTTTTGGCCATGATTTTTTCCGCGAAGATCAGAACGCTTTCAATATCTTCCGCCTGAATCTGGTCTCGCATGACTCGGGAGTGAGCCAGCGCGTGTACGACGAGCATGGCACGCCGATGAATGGGGCTGATGACACGATTGTCAGCACCACCATAAAGGACACAGCGTTGCGATACATCTGGTCGGGTTCCTGGGCGCACTGCTGGCTGGAAGGGTCGGCTGATACGAGCACGCGAGTGCAGAATGCGCTGGCTGCCTCTGTGCCCAGTTACAACTTTGTCGTGGTGCTTCTTAACCAGGACAGCTACGGCGGTTGCGGAGGCGGAGGATTTCAAGTAGTGCCCCGTGGCGTGACCTGGCCCGTCCTGGCGCACGAATATGGTCATGGAATCGGCGGGCTGGCCGATGAATATACGGGCGCGGGCGCCTACACCGGAGGCCCCACCAACGCAAACAACTGTTCCACAGTGACGGACCGTAACACCAATTTCTGGAAACGTTTTATCTCACCCGGCACTGCCGTACCTACGACGTTTTCGGCCGGGATGGACTCCAACCGAACGGTCGGCATCTTTGAAGGCTGTGGTACCAGGGATACGGGCATCTATCGGCCGGTGGAGAGTTGCCGCATGCGGAGCAACTCGCCGAATTACTGTCCCGTATGCTACACGAAAATGAAAAAGTCTCTCTATTCCTCGGTCGGAGACAATTTCGCGGACGGGATCACAGGAGATTTTGACGGAGACGGCCGGAGTGACGTGCTGATCCATAACGGCCAGGACCTGGCCATCTATCGTTCACAAACCGGGTCCCATGCGCTTGACCTGGTGTGGACCGCCAATAACATTGTGCCCGCAGCACCGGGCGGGATTACCTGGCAGCCGGCGCCCCATGATCAATATTTCGTCGGCGACTTTGATGGAGACGGAAAGGACGACGTATTCGTTTTCAATGGAACCGACTGGATCATTCCGTACCTTGGACTTCTGCATTCTGACGGCACTGGTTTGCAGGGGGTGGCGCGGTATGACGGGTCTCTTCCCGGCTTCTGGCAAATGACTTCCGGCGACCGCTTCATGGTGGGCGATTTTGACGGCGACGGCAAAGCCGACTTGTTCGTGTTCAACGGATCCAACTGGGCCATGCCTTATCTCGGCCTGCTGAGGTCCAACGGCAACTCCTTGTCTGGTGTGCACCGTTACGACCACTATTTGCCGGGGTGGGTGATGTCTGCTCACGACCAGCAGTTTGTTGGTGACTTTGATGGTGACGGCAAGGCTGATCTGTACGTCTTCAACGGCCAGGACTGGGGCACGTCCACCTATCTGGGCATGATCAAGTCTTCCGGCCCAGCCCTGTCCAACGTCAAATTGTTCTGGAACTCCCTGCCGGGATGGACCATGAGACCCAGCGACCGTTTCATGGTCGGCGACTTCGATGGCGACCACAAAGCTGATTTGTACGTTTTCAACGGAGTTGCCTGGGGGCCGGCGTACCTCCTGATGGACAGGTCCACGGGAACCAATCTGTCTTACGTCCATCGTTATGACAGTTCCTCGGCGGCAGCAAATATTCCGGGGTGGGCGATGCGCAAGGGAGATCGTTTCTTTGTTTCTGACGCCAACAAAGACGGCAAGACTGATCTGTTTGTCTATAACCCCGCTGTCAACTGGTCAACCGAATATCTGGGAACACTACTCTCCAACGGGACGGCCCTGAGCGGAAGCTGGTCTGCGGACTGGGTGGGCGGCTGGAACCTGGGAATTGTGGACAAGCTGCTGGTAGCGAATTACGAAGGCGGGCCTGGCCGACCGGACATCTTCATCCGGAACAACGAGTGGTTCGGGTTGTTGCGCCGCTCGCCTACCGGCTTTGTGATGGATAGGATCTATTATCATTGGATCTATACAGCCCTGTACGATTCCAAGCCCTGGTCGGACAGCATGCCATAGTCTGCTGCGCGAAAACCAACCAGACTCACACTGTGAACTGAATGGAGGACACAATGAAATTTTCACTGCGCAGGTCGTCTTCGAGGGCATTGCTGGCCGGGTTCGTGCTGTTGCTGTCAGTGACAGAAGTCAGTATTGGTCAGAGCAAAGAGCGGGTTTCCAAACCGGGACAACTGCAGACTGACCCGAAACCCGAGGCCAAGCCTGCCCCCGCTACCGCCATGGCGCCGGTATCGGCCAAAACCCCTGCGGCCGGGGGCGGTCCGATGCAAGAGCAATTGCAGACACCTCGTCCCGCGGCGGCCGGGAAAAAACAACCTTCTATCACAACGGGCCAAGCCGCCTTGCAGCAGGGCAAGGGTGAGCAGAAAGCGGCCCGCACGGCCGCAAAACCTGAAACGGCTCACCTTCATCTGGTGCTTGAGTTAACCGAAGGAGGCGAAGTGAAGGTGGTGAGGGCCACGGAGGTCCCGGGACCGGCAATCGCTTTGGATGTCCCCACAGGCGACTTTGTCTATGAAGTGCTTAGCGGCGACCAGACGGTCCAGGTTCAGGGGGTCCCTGATCCCTTTGAGATGCGCAGCTTTGCTCCCCTCGATGCGCCGCAGCAAGGACACCATTTCGAAAGAGCGAAGACGGCCACGATAGTGGTAAGGGTCCCCAACATGCGTCTCTCCAGCCCTTTGCTCGGTAAATTGGCCATCCGCGTCTACAAGCTCAAGCCGGGAGTATCGATAGAAAAAATGGACCTGCCCACTTTGCGGAACCTGAAAGAGCGCAATAATATCGAGTTGCGCTTCCATCTGGCTCCGCAGCAACTGGCGCCGCAGATCCGCGAGCGCGCCGTCAAACCTCTGGCCCAATAATCAAAGACCCGGCAGGGAGATGTTCTCTGCCGGGCTTTCAACCTTACCTGGCAGATTCCACGATTCTCGGCCTACGGGACTCTCCACCTCGGCGGTGTGTGTCGTTTACCTCAGGAACGACAGAAGCGGATGTCCCAGTGCCGCTTGCACAAACGTGGCGCCTACGGCCATCGTGAGCAGCCAGCTTACGGCGATCACCGCCGTGCGGCGATGGTTCATCGCCGGACGCGGCGCCATCTTCCATACGATCCAGGCAAACAAGGGAACGATCTGGATGGCGTGGATGGCGATGAAGTGCGCGATGCGCAGGTCGCCGGCGATGGTGCTCCAATTCACAAAGGGAAGGCCGGGGCCACCATCGGTGGCGCCCACGGTATGCGAGCCGCGCGCCAGCATGTATCCCCCCACGGCGTTGCCGGCCAGGAAAATGACGATGCTGAGCCGAATGGCCACGATCTGCGCCGCGTCGGCGATCTTGATGCGCTCGCGCTTGCCGCAGAAAACCAACAGCAGCCACACGGTAAGAACCGTATTCACCGTGACCATGGCAACGGTGGCCTGCTGGATCCAGTAGTCTAGGGCGCTCGCGCTTACGGGCATGTTGCGCCAGGCCTGCGCCGCCAGGCAAAGCATCTCAACCACAATGCTCAGGACCATCGCCCGCCGCGCCAGTCTCCGCTGCCAGCCCGGAATCCGCACCGCGCCCAGGAAGAGGCTGACGGTCCAGACGAAGGTGGCAAAGGAGACGGCGAACTTGACCGGCTTGATCCACGGCAGCAGGGCGTGCGCTGCCCCGGCGTTGAACAGGCCCAGGACGCCGAACACCGGCACGCTCAAGAGCAGCAGCCAGCCGAAAAGCGAGAGCAGACGGTCTTTGCCGTGTAGGTTGGAAAAAAAGGCGCGCACGGCGGAAGGCGATAGCGTTTGCGCGGCGGATGCGGCGAAGGCCAGCACCCAGCCGATGCCGAGCGGCCCGGCCCACAATTCCTGCCCCGGCTCAAGCGCCAGTTCTTGCGCCATGGCCCGTTCGTTGAAAGTGGTGCCCCTGAGATATGTCATGGCTTGGAAACCCATTTCCTTTCCCGCAATCATCTGTCCGGACCGGGCTTACAAGGCACACGTATCCTGTGCGCCGCAACGCATGAAATTTGCGGACGCTCTTGGACACACTTCTGCCTGGCTTCTAACTGCGTGCTTTTGCCACGCTCACGAGACGACACGGGCGTGGCGCGCTGAACGTGCGGTCCAGCTACAAAGCGCCTTTAACAACCAGCTCACGCAGCCTGATTGCCCGGAAGTTGGCAACTTTCGCTGACCACTGCCGCGGTTTGCTCCGAGGAAGGTGAGCTGCGGCCTTGCGTCAGTTACCAAGTAATCGCCGAACTGTGCAAGAGAATGCGCCCGCAAAATTAAGCAGTCATTGGAAGGTAATTAGACTTTCTAATTGGCTAAGAATTTATGATTTCAGGAATAGGCTGGAACTATAGGTTCGCAATCCGCTGTAAATCCTTGCTTTTGAGCGAAAAGGCTGCAAATTCGCAGGCCTGAGAGACTTCAGCGTTGAACTTTCAATGCACTGAATAGCTGCAAACTATGGGTGTGGAGAAACTACCAGACGCGAAAACAATCATGCGGAGACCTGGATCGTCTTCGGTCCTGGGTCTCCGCATGTGCGATTCGGCAGAAAGCTGTTCAGTCGACGTGAATGTTACCCGAGCCGGTGTGTACCTCCAGCAGCACTCCGCCGTTGCCCACCTTGCCCTGAATGTGGTTGCGGGCCATGGTGCCCTGCATGGTCACGGGATGGTTGACTTTCAGCGACCCGGACGAAGTGCGCGCGTCAAGGTTGAAAGAAGACTGGGCCGGGAGCTTGAGCGTGATGTTGCCCGAGCCAGCGCCCAGCCGCCAATCGTGGGCGATCTCGCCTTCTGCGTCGATATCGCCGCTGCCGGTGTCAGCCCGCAAGCCGCCTTTGATGCCGCGCAGCTTCACGTTGCCCGAGCCGGCGTGCGCGCTCACGTCGCCCGCGGCCACCTGAGCAAGTTCGATTTCGCCGCTGCCGGTGCGCGCGGAAATGGCGCCGGCAATGCCCTCGGCGCGTATGTTGCCGCTGCCTGCCTGCGCGGTGAGCGTCCCTTTGAGCGAGCTGATCTTCAGGTCGCCGGAGCCGGAGTTAATTCGCGCATCGCCCGCCAGGTCCTGTAGTGTGACGTTGCCGGAGCCGGTGGAGGCCGTCACCGCAAGCTGCAGGCCACTGATCTTCTGGTCGCCGGAGCCGGTGTGCGAGCCCAGCTTGGTTTGCGCGGGCGCGGTGATGTCATAGTCAATGGAGACATTTTGCTTCAGATCGTTGTCTTCAATCCGGCCGATCTTGATGATGTTCCCGGTCTGCTCAATGGGCGGGTGCGCCTGCAGCTTTTCCACCTTGGCTTTGGCGCTCAGCCCGCCGCCCAGCCAGTTGTCGCGCGCGCGGATCTTGGCCGAAATCTGCACCGTGCCGCCGACGCCGGCATGCACCGTAATATTTCCCGAACCGGAATTTACTTCCAAATCTACCGGGCCGGTGACGGTGAGCGTGCGATCAAAGCTGCCGCGTTCTTCCGCCTGCATGGGAACAACGCAGGCCGCCGCCAGAAGAAACAGCAAGAGTCCCAGGGTTTTTGCTGATTTCATTTTCCCCTCCATAAAAGCATTCAGCACTCAGCAATCACCCCCTAGAGTGCGAAATGCGAAATTCTGTGTGTCCGGTTTGAACCACGATTATCAGGGGGTTTTCGGGAGCTAAAGTCCAACTCCTTTTAAGTCTTTACCGCCCTTTTCGCTTCGCTCACCCCCACCTAAAGCTGAGAACTGGGTCGTGTCCTGATGCGAACCAGTCCCGCACAGCGAGTTTTCACAGCCTGCTAACTTGTTCTCCGCGTCTCCGCGTTGAAGTCACTATCTCTGGGGGCTGAGTGCTGAATGCTCTATTGCAACACCACCTGCTGGCCTTCCTTGAGTCCGCCCAGCAGTTCCGTCTTGGAGCCGTTGGAGATGCCCACGGTCACCGCGACCTTCCTCTTGCCGTCTTTCGCGCCCGCGTCCGGCACCTCGACGGAGGCTTTGCGGTCTTTGTCGTAGCTGAGCGCGGCCTCAGGAATGATCAGGATGCCCTTGTGTTCTTCCTGAATGACCTCCGCATTCGCCGTCATCTGCGACTTCAGCTCGCCCTTGGAATTGTCCACGGAGACCCGCACTTCAAACGTGGTCACATTGTCTTTCTCCACGCCCATGGGAGAAATCTTGGTCACCTTGCCCAGGAAAGTCCGGTCTTTATAGGACTCCACTTTGATCCGCGCCGGCTGCCCCATGTAAACCTTGCCGATATCGCTCTCATCGACCTTGCCTTTTACATAGACCTCGCGGGTATCGCCCAGAGTCATCACCAGCGTGGCGGAGGAGCCAAGGACCAGGATGGAGCTGACCGCGGAACCTGCTTCCACGTCGCGCGATAGGACCACGCCATCAATGGGCGAGACGATGGTGGAGTTGCGCAGCTCTTCTTCTTTCTCCGCCAGTTGCGCCTTTGCCTGCGACACCTGGGCCTGCGCCTGGCTCAGCTTGGCCGTGGCCCCGATCACATTGGCTTTGCCCAACTGCTGTTTGTTGACCGCCATTTCGTAGTTTTTCTGGGCATCATCCAGCGCGGAAGGCGAGACCACGCCCTCCTTGGCCATTTGTTGTGCGCGTTCGTAGGCGCGCTTGAGCATGGGGACGTCAGGACCTTCAGCGTCATACTTGGCCCGCTCCAGGTCGGCGTGGGCGGCGCGCGCCGCAGCTTCAGCGGCTTCCAGTGACGCTTTCTGCTGGTTCACCTGCGCCTGAATCTGCTGCTTGTCGAGTTCGGCCAGCACCTGGCCCTTTTTCACCGTGTCCCCGTAGTCAACCAGCAGTTTTTCCACGATTCCGGACGCCTTCGACTTAACTTCGACCTTGGTGATGGCCTCAATCTTTCCCGTGGCCACCACGCTTTTGGCCAGATCACCCTTTTCCACCTTCCCCAGCTTTGAAGGATCAATCTTTGTGCCGCCGCGCTTGGCAGCGATCAGCCCCGCTGTGATCAGCAGGACGGCGAGCACGGAACATGCGATGTATAAGAACTTTCTTCTTTTATTGCTCTTGCCGTTGGCCACTTGAGGGCCCCCTTTCCTCGGGTGCTCATTTCTGAATACGTTAGATTGCTGGGACTGGTTCCGGGAAATCGCACAAGTTCCGCAAGGACAAACACTCTCTTAGACCCGAATACGGGGAAAACGTCAGCAATTGGACGGTCAAAACCGTAGACCTTAGGCGGCCCAGCCGGGGCAACGGGAAGTGTATGATTGGGCTTGCATATGGCTACCCTTGTGCTGCTGCGGATTATCCTGGTGATCCTGCTGGTGGCAGCCAACGCTTTCTTTGTCGCCGCCGAGTTCGCCATGGTCAGCTTGCGCGACACCCGGATCCAGCAGCTCATCGAACAGCGGCGCATCGGCGCACGCACAGTCCAGAAGATCCAGCAGCATCTGGATGAATTTCTCCCCGCCGTGCAGTTTGGCGTCACGCTGGCCAGCCTGGGCCTGGGATGGGCGGGCGAAGGCACGCTGGCGGCCATCATCCAGCCCTGGCTCGGCAATGTTCCTTACGCGCGGGTCTATGCTCACGGAATCGCCGCCACGCTGGCCTTCATCCTGATCACTTACATGCTGGTGATCCTGGGCGAGCTGGTGCCCAAGTCGCTCGCGCTGGAGCGCGCGGAACGAGTGGCGCTCGCCGTGGCCGGGCCCATGGATGTGTTCATTACGCTGGCCCACCCTTTTCTGGTGCTCATGAACAAGTCGGCGAACCTGGTGCTGCGCGGCTTCGGCTCGCGCTTGCGCCGCGAAGGAGGCGGCCACACTCCTGAAGAACTCAAGCTCATTGTCACGGCAAGCCGCCGCGTGGGGCTGCTGCCGGAAGCGGAAGAAGAAATGCTCCACCGCACCCTGGAGCTGAGCAACCTCACCGCGCGCGAAATCATGGTGCCGCGGCACAGCATTTTTTCTCTTTCCGCCGAAATGCCGCTGGAAGAAGCCATGGCCAAGGTGGTGGAAGAGCAGCATTCCCGCGTTCCCGTCTACGATCCGGAAAAAGGCCGCGAAAACATCATCGGCCTGCTTTATTCCAAGGACCTTTCTCGCGTGATGCACATGCGTCTTTCCACCGGCATGACCTATACGCAAAAACCTTCAGGGTTGAAGGTCCGTCACCTCATGCGCGAAGTCCTGTTCGTACCGGAAGCCAAGCCAGCCGCCGATCTCCTGGTGGAATTCCAGAAACGCAAACGCCACCTGGCGATCGTGGTGGATGAATTCGGCTCAACCAGCGGTCTGGTTACGGTGGAGGACGTTCTCGAGCAACTCGTCGGGGAGCTTGAGGACGAATTCGATATCGCACAGAAGCCGGTGGTTTCCCTGGCTTCCGGCGCCGTGGTGCTGGATGGCTCGGCCAACATCCGCGACCTGGAAAACCAGTACGATATCGCCTTGCCGCGCGATGAAGGCTTTGAGACCCTGGCCGGCTTTGTGATGGCGCAACTGGGCAGGATCCCCAAAGGCGGCGAGGCCTTTGAACACGACCGCCGCCGCTACACCGTGCTGCACATGGAAGGACACCGCATTGCCCGCATCAAGGTGGAAAACGCCGGGACGACTGCTTCCATGGAGACCGCAAGCTGATGCTGTGCTCTAGTCCCGGGATGCGCCAACGCAACCTGCATGGTGACGGCGGGGCCGCGTAAACATGCTCCGCTACATCGCAACTCGCGTCTTGTACACCATTCCCGTGCTCTGGCTCGTCGCCTCCGTGGTTTTTCTGCTTATCCACCTCGTGCCCGGCGATCCTATCCAGCAGATGCTCGGAGAAAACGCCTCCGCCGCGGACGTGCAGGCGGCTCGCCACGCTTTTGGCCTCGACGTTCCTCTGGGCCGGCAATACCTGAATTATTGGCGCGGCGTCCTCCACGGCGACCTCGGCCGTTCCCTGCGCTTCGATCAGCCGGTGAGCCGCGTCGTGGCCGTCCGCTATCCCCAGACCTTGAAGCTTACCGTCGCCTCCATGATCGTGGCCCTGCTCATCTCCATCCCCGCGGGCGTACGCTCGGCGCGACGGCGCAACCGCTGGGACGACCGCGTGCTCAGCTTTGTAAGCCTGCTCGGCCTTTCATTTCCCAACTTCGCCCTCGGTCCGATCCTGATTTTGCTTTTTGCCATCCAGTTAGGATGGCTACCCGTCTCCGGCTCGGGGAGCGTCGCTCATCTTGTTCTGCCCGCCATCACCATGGGGGGCGCATTGGCGGCAATCCTCACTCGCATGGTGCGCACGGCCATGCTCGAAGAACTCAACCAGGACTACATCCGCACCGCCCGCGCCAAGGGCCTTTCAGAAAATGTGGTGGTGTACAAGCACGCCCTGCGCAACGCGCTGGTTCCTGTACTTACTGTGGTGGGTCTGCAATTCGGTGCGCTGCTGGCCGGCGCCATCGTCACCGAGACGATTTTCTCCTGGCCGGGCATCGGCCGCCTTACCATCCAGGCTATCGGCAACCGCGATTACTATCTGGTGCAGGGCTGCATCCTGATGATCGGCCTGACCTATGTTGCGGTGAACTTTGCGACGGACTTCTTCTACTCGCTGGCGAACCCGCGGATCAGGCAGTAGCTGTCTTTCTGAAACCCCTCGCTACGCTTGGGACTGCGTAGGAAAGCTTTACAGAATCAGAATCTCCCCGCTCACCTTGCCGCGGAATATCTCCAGCCTGCCCACGCTCACCGGCAGCCTGAACCGCCGCAGCCCGGCGCTCCCCGGGTTGAAGTACAGCACGCCTTCTTTTGTTTCCTGTTTGGGCTGGTGCGAGTGTCCGCTCACCACCACGGCAAACCCCGCAGCCTTGGGGTTCAGGTCCAGGGCGTGCAGGTCGTGGAGCACGTAGATGTGCAACCCGTCCAGTTGCACTACCTCGGTTTGCCGGAAGCGCCGCGCCCAGCCCTGCGTGTCGATGTTGCCGCGGACCGCCGTGACGGGAGCAATCCGTTCCAGCGCGGCAATGATCTCCGGCGCGCCAATGTCTCCCGCGTGGATGATGTGCTCTGACCCGCGCAGCAGATCAATCGCCTCCGTGCGCAACAATCCGTGCGTGTCAGAAATTATGCCGATTTTCACAAGTCGACTTGACTTCCCTTCCGTCTAAAGAAGTTTTTCGTGCAAGTCGTACCGGTCCTGGGCCTGGCGATCAGTGTACGCTGCATTGCTGTCCCTGAGAACCTTGTTTCTTGCGCAAATTCCCGCGACTTAAGAGAGCTCGTTTGGAACGGCGCACGCAAACTTGGGGAGTTCTCCCGGCGATTCTACAGCCCCGCCTCAATTCTTGACCGCGGGTCCAGGTAGTCCCGCAAGGCATCGCCGATAAAGTTAAACGACAGCACCGCCAGCATTACTGCGAGCGCAGGAAAGAGCACCAGATGCGGCGCGTCGAACAGGTGCGCGCGGCCGTCATTCAGCATGGAGCCCCAGCTTGCCGCCGGCGGCGGAACACCCAGGCCTAGGAAGCTCATGGTCGCCTCCGCCAGTACAGCGCCAGCCATGCCGATGGCCGCCTGCACAATCACCGGTTGGATGATGTTCGGCCAAATGTGCCGGCTCACTACGCGCCAGTCGCTCGCTCCCAGCGCCCGCGCCGCCTCAACGAACTCGCGCTCTTTCACTGCCAGCACCTGTGCCCGCACCAGCCGCGCATAGCCCACCCATCCGCCGATGCACAGCGCCAGAATCAGATTGAAAATGCCCGGGCCGAGAAACGCCACGAACGCGATGGCCAGCAGAATGCCGGGGAACGAGAGGAACGCATTCATCACCACCACGTTGAAGATACGGTCGGTGACGCCGCCATAGTAACCGGCAATCGAACCCAGCACCAGCCCCAGCAGGAGCGATCCGGCCACCACGCTCGAGCCCACCAGCATGGAGATGCGCGCGCCGTAAATCACGCGGGAAAGGATGTCGCGGCCAAGCTCGTCCGTACCCAGCCAGTGTGCCGCACCGGGCGGCTGCAGGCGCGATGGCAGATCAATCCTGCCGGGGTCTTGCGGCGCGATCCACGGGGCAAAGAGCGCGAACACCACAAAAGTCGCTACCAACACCATGCCCGCGGCGGCCAGCCGGTTGCGCCGGCCGAGCGCAGCTGCGGTGGTCCAGGTGGTGGAGAGAGCCATCGCTGAGGATGATAAATGGATGACGCGACCTTGATGCGCGCTTTTTTCTGGAATGCCGGCCCTGAGCCTGTCGCAGGGGAGAGATCCCGATGCCCACAAAACGGCACGATGAAATTAGCTGAACTGCCTTCCACTTATAGGGATTCCTCGCTGCGCTCGGAATTGCAGAAATAAGACCCGGTTGAAAAAAAGCGCTATTTCGCCGTGATCGCCGCTTGCGGCAGGACCTTCTTCAACAGCTGGATGAATCGCGCATTCTGCTCCGGCGTCCCAATGGTCACACGAATCCCGTTCGGAATGCCCCAGGGGACGAGCGAGCGCACAATCACGCCCTCCGCCTGCATGCGGCCGGCGAAAGCATTGGCATCTTCATCGATTTCAAAGTAGATAAAGTTGGCGCTGGTTTCCACCGCGCGAAGCCCCTGCTCTCGCAGGCGCGGCATCAGCCAGGCGGCGCCGGCAGCGTTGCTCTCCACCGTCTTGCGGATGTGTTCCTCGTCGCCCAGGGCCGCGAGCCCGGCGGCTTCCGCGATCACTGAGACGGAGAATGCGTTGCGCATGCGGGCGAAGTACTTGAGCAGCTCGGGATGACCGCAGCCGTAACCCAGACGCAGTCCCGCCAGTCCATGCGCCTTGGAGAAGGTTCGCAGGACCAACAGATTTACGCGGCCGTTGCGTACATAGTCGAGCGCGCGGGTATAGGTGATTCCGCGCTGTGCGGAAAAGTGGATGGCAAAATCGTAATAAGCCTCATCCAACACCACCAGCACATGTTCTGGCGCGCAGCGCAGAAAATTATCCGTTGCGTCCGCGTCAAACATGGTTCCCGTAGGATTGTTGGGATTGGCCAGCATGACCACGCGGGTATTGTCATTGATCGCGGCGGCGATGGCATCCAGATCGTAAGCATGGTTCTTCAGCGGCGTGGTGATCAACTCTGCCCCGGCGGCGCGCGTAACAATGGGATAGCTGATGAACGACCGCTCGCTGGTCACACAGTTCAGTCCCGGTCCCAGCAGCGTCCGCGCCAGGATGTCGAGCAGTCCCAGCGAGCCATCGGCCAGAAAAATCTGCTCAGGATTCAACCCGTGGCGGGTGGCCAGCGCCGCACGCAACTCCGTGGCGTC
This sequence comes from Candidatus Angelobacter sp., assembly GCA_036380095.1. Lineage (GTDB taxonomy): Bacteria > Acidobacteriota > Terriglobia > Terriglobales > Acidobacteriaceae > Angelobacter. The sequence continues at coordinate 17,150 of DASVFK010000369.1, forward strand.
ATTGTCGGGATACAGATTGATTTCGCTGGCCGCGGCGCGAATGGCCTCGATGGCGCGCGGCGAAGGCCCGAAAGGATTCTCATTCGAGGCCAGCTTGATCATCTCCACGCCGGATTCACGGCGCGCCGCGCGGACTGCTTTGCCGGGGACGTAGGCGGCAAGCCCGCGAATACGTTCAGGAATCAGGTCAAGAACGGTTTTCATGGGGCAACTGTCATTTCTACCAGATTCGCCGCGCGATGGCGAGAGTTCTGGACCAGCGGCAGCGGGTCAGCGATGAACGTTGACCGGATCAGCGTGGTCCGCGGCGGCCACGTGTGTCTTGTCCCTGGCGGCGCTGGGGCCGGTTGCGATGGCTGAATTCAGGCTTGGGTGCGCGTTCGCCGGGTTTCTGCCATTCTGCTCGACCACGAGTGCCTTCTGCGCGTTTGCCGGCGCCTTCTTGCCGGTTGCGATGGCTGAATTCAGACTTGGGCACGCGTTCGCCGGGTTTCTGCCATTCTGCCCGACCACGAGAGCCTTCTGCGCGCTTGCCGGCGCCTTCTTGCCGGTTGCGATGCTGGCCCCGCCATTCAGAGCGTTCCGTGTGTTGCGGAGCTCTTTCTCGTCTTTCTGGTCCTGCACGGTCACCAGTCCGTTCTCGTTTGCCGGTTTCCTGACGCCCTGCGCGGTCACCAGTCCGTTCGTGTTTAGCGGTTTCTTGACGTTCTGCCCGACCACCAGTCCGTTCGGCGCGTTTACCGGGTTCCTGACGTTCCGCATGACCACCAGC
>DASVFK010000370.1:0-3077 GCA_036380095.1 Candidatus Angelobacter sp.
TGGGGTCCTCACTTCTCCATGCCGGCTGCGGCGCCGTGAAATCTTTCGCGCATTCTCTGCTCCACCAGTTCGGGCACCAGTCCCCTGACGGAGCCGCCCAGCCGGAACACTTCCTTCACCAGCCGTGAACTCAGGTAGGAATAAGCCTCAGCGGGCATCATGAAAATCGTTTCCAGGTGAGGCTGCAGCTTGCGGTTCATCAGGGCCATCTGCAGTTCGTATTCATAGTCGCTGATGGCGCGGATCCCGCGCAGCACAGCCTTGGCGTTTTTCTGCATGGCGTAATCCACCAGCAGACCGTCAAAGGTGTCCACGCGCACATTGTCGTATCCCTTGACCATTTCTTCCAGCATCTCGCGCCGTTCGGCAAGGGTGAAAAGCGGGTCTTTTTCCGGATTGCGCAGGATGGACACAATCAGCTCGTCAAAGATCTTGCTCCCCCGCTCGATCAGGTCCAGGTGGCCGTTGGTCAGCGGGTCAAACGAGCCCGGATAAATGGCGCGTACAAGGTTCAAATTTTCAGTCCCTGAGTTCCTGCTCGGCCTGACTGACTCTGATTTTATGCTGGATGAACGGCCTCCGGCAATCGCGGATTTTGGGGGCCGCATGTTGCCTTGAGTCCTGCACCGTTTGCTTGGCAAACGCGCCCATGCGCCGTTCCGGAGTTTCGCCGTTACCGAAGTATCCCGCCTATCATGGTTTACATCTTAGAGAAAAGACTAGTATGGTTATCTCGAGCTTTGGGCGCTTCAGAAAACTGTTGTGCAGGCGGAAGGAATGATCAAGACTCTGCGTGGCGAAGAAACGCTGTTGTTTGCCAAGAACTTTCTGCAGCACCCCAAGATGCTGGGATCACTCATTCCCAGCTCGCGTTTCCTTGTTGACCGGCTCTTGAACAAGGTGGATTGGCGGCGGGCGCGCACCGTGGTGGAGTACGGCCCTGGCGTGGGCACCATCACCGAACGCATCTTGCAGCGAATGTCACCGGACGCCCGTTTGGTGGTGTTTGAGATGAATGAGGATTTTGTACGCTACCTGGGCCGCGCTTATCCTGATCCGCGGCTGCACGTGGTGCACGGCTCGGCGGAAACCGTGCAGCGCGAACTGGACCGGCTGAAGCTGGTGGGCGCCGACTACATCATCTCCGGCATACCGTTCACCACCATGCCGGTGGAGTTGCGCGAGACCATCATGCGCGAGTCGCGCCGCGCCTTGAATCCCGGAGGCGCGGTGCTGGTGTACCAGTTCACCCGCGCCGTGCTGCCGTATCTGCGTTCCCACTTCACACAGATTGACCAGGACTTTGAGCCGCGCAACATCCTGCCGGCCAGGTTGTTTTATTGCACGCAGCAGGCGCTGGAGATTGGGTAGACCGCAGCGTGGAGAATGGAATATTCTTCGCAAAAAGCCTCAAAATGGCGTTAACATGAAAGCAGCACTATGGCTCATCCCGCAGTAATTCGAACTGGTTTTGCATCTGCCGAGGATGCTGCGGAGGTCTATGGAATCCCGGAAAGCCGCGTAAGAACCATTCGGAGAGCATTGACTGCCGAAAAGAACACCGTGACGCATCGACGGGCCAGAAAGACAACGTCCATCGCACGGAGGAAGAAGCGGCTTGGCAAGAGAAAGTAGCGCCCGCAGAGCTGTCTTCCTCAACATTCCGTACGACAACCGCTTCGAACCTCTTTGTCTAGCCTATATCTGCGGAGTCGCCTGTTTCGGTTTGGTTCCCAGAGCGACCATTGAAATTCCGGGCGACAGGCGACTTGACCGGATCATTGACTTGGTTCGGAATTGCCGCTATTCAGTCCATGATCTGTCACGTGTGCAGCTCGACAGAACTAAGCCTCGCACGCCGCGCTTCAACATGCCTTTTGAACTGGGGCTGGCAGTAGCCAACGAGAAACTGGTTGATTCTAGACACTCGTGGTTCGTATTTGAAGCAATTCCACACCGTGTAGAAAAGTCCCTGAGCGACCTTGGGACTGACGTCTATATCCACGGCGGGACTGTGCAGGGGGTACTGAGACAAGTCTCGAATGCTTTCATTCGGCAGACACGCCAGCCTACAATTGCGCAGATGAGTGCGGTTTATCGGTACATCCGGCGGGAACTCCGTACCATTTTACGTACAAGCGGTGCGATCTCAATTTTTGACGGTGCCCGGCCGTTCAGAGATGTTTGCATGGCAGCTATTCTTAAGGCAGGTGGGCAAGTCTAAAGCCTTCGCCAATGTGAACCCGTGCTTACTAAATCTCTACCACCACTTTCCCCACCGTCTCATTCGATTCCAACCTCGCATGGGCTTTGGCGATGTCTTGCAGCTTGAACGTGCTGTCAATCACAGGCTCCAGTACGCCCAAAGCCAGCAGGGGCACGACTTGGCGGGCGAAGGCCTGCGTGACCTCGATTTTTTCTTCGAGCGGCCGGGCGCGCAGCACGGTGCCGCGGATCTGAAGACGTTTGCCCATCACGTAGCGCGATTCCAGTTCGTAGTTTCCACCGGCCACGGTCCCTACCAGTACCATGCGGCCTTTTACGGCCATCAGTTTCTGGCAGGCCTTGGGATATCCGCCGCCGACCAGGTCGAGAAAAACGTCAATGCCCTTGCCGCCGGTCCACTCCTGCGCCATGGAGACCAACTCGTCAAAGCTCTCGCGGACCATCACTCCTGCTTCCAGCTCATAGTCTTCGGCTTGTTTGATCTTGTCCCAGGTGCGCGAGGCGCCGAAAGGCACGGCCTGGATAGCGCGAACCAGTTGCACTGCGGCCAGGCCCACGCCGCTACCCACGGCGTTGATGAGAACGGTTTCGCCTGGACGCAGCGCCGCCTGGCGCCACAACGCATCCTGCGCAGTGATGAACACCTCAGGCGCGGCCGCTGCCTGCCGCCAATCCAGGTTGGCCGGGACTTCCGCCAGAAGGCGCTCGTGCGTGGCCACATATTCGGCGTGGGCCGCGCCGCCCAGAAGCCCAAAGACGCGCTGCCCCGGCTTCCACAGCGTCACGTTGGCCCCGATTTCCGCCACTTCGCCGGCGAACTCGATCCCCGGGATTTCCACCGGATAACCAGG
>DASVFK010000371.1:0-8204 GCA_036380095.1 Candidatus Angelobacter sp.
GCGCGCCTGCGTGAGGCCCAGGCGCAGAAGGACATGGTGGAAAAGGGTCCGCGCCAGGAAGACATCGCGGCAGCGCGCGCCGACGTGGTGCGGGCGCAAGGTGAACTGGCGCAGGCGGAAGCACGCTGGGCGGAACGCGAAGTCCGCTCACCCGCGGCCGCGGTCGTGGAAGTGCTGGACCTCCGCCCGGGTGATCTTGTGCTCGCCAACGCGTCCGTAGCCAAACTTTTGGAGGCCAACCAGCTCTACGCCATGGTTTACGTTCCGCAGAATGACATTGGCCGAATTCAAGTGGGACAACGGGCGGAAATTCGCGTGGATGCGTTCCGCAATCGCACCTTCAACGCCACGGTCGAGCAGATCCGGCAGAAAGCCGAGTTCCTTCCCCGCAACGTGCAGACGGAAGACGAGCGCCAGCACCAGGTGTTCGGCGTGAAGCTGCGCGTGGAGAACCCCGGCCAGGAGCTGCGCGCCGGCGTGCAGGCAGACGTGATCTTTACGGAGGCAAAATGAACGCGGCGGCAGTCAATCCAGCCATTGTGGCGCGGCAGATCACGCGCAAGTTCGGCGACTTTGTGGCCGTGAACCAGGCCAGCCTCACGGTTGAGCCGGGCGAGGTCTTCGGCTTTCTCGGCCCCAACGGCAGCGGCAAGACCACAATGATCAAGATGCTTACCGGGATTTTGCCCATCACTTCGGGCGAAGCCGCAGTAGGCGGAATCGACGTGCGCCAGGACCCCGAGGCGGTGCGCCAAGTGATCGGCTACATGAGCCAGCGCTTCAGCCTCTATGACGATCTCACGGTGATGGAGAACATGCGCTTTTACGGAAAGATCTATGGCCTGCGAGGCAAGGCGCTGGAAGAAAAGATCGCGCAGACTATTGAACGCAACTCGCTGCAGCCTTACCTTGACCGGCTGGCGGCGCGCCTTTCCGGCGGATGGAAACAGCGGCTGGCGTTGGGCTGCGCCATGCTGCATGATCCACGGATCATGTTTCTCGATGAACCCACTGCGGGCATCGACCCGGTAGCGCGTCGCAAACTTTGGGACCTGCTGTTCGATCTCTCCGGGCAGGGGATCACGTTTTTCGTCACCACCCATTACATGGACGAAGCCGAGCGATGCAGCCACCTGGCCTACATCTATTACGGGCAGATCATCGCCGACGGCACGCCGGACGACCTGCGCGAGCTGCCGGAAGCTTCGCCCGCGGGCACGCGAAGGTTTGAAATCGCCACGTCGCAGGTGACCGCGGCGTTGCGCAAGGCGCGCGAACTGCCATATCTCAAGAGCGCAACCATCTTCGGCCGGAGCATCCACGCTCTGGTGGCTGACAGTGTTACGCAGCAACAGCTCGAGCATGATTTGCAGGCACGTGGCGTCCATCCTCAAGAAGTGCGGCCGCTGGTGGCCGACCTGGAAGACGTCTTTGTTGAACTCACGTACAAGCGCCAAGTGCAGGAACAGGAGGCGGTCCGTGTTTAGCATGTTCCGCGGCTTCGGCGCCGTCTTCTACAAAGAGACGCTGCACATGCGGCGCGATTCCATGGCCATGATGCTGGCCCTGATCGTGCCCATCATTGAGATGATCATTCTCGGCGCGGCCATCGACACCAATGTGCGGCAGGTGGCCACAGTAGTCTATGACCAGAGCGGCGTCATGGACGGCGAACAGGCGGGCAGCTCCGCCAGCCGCGACCTGGTCAATCATTTCCGCAACTCAGACACGTTCAAGATCTACAAGTACGTCCACTCCGATCGCGAGCTGAACGAAGAGATGGTCGCGGGACGGGCGCGCGTCGGCGTCAAGATCCCGGTGGATTTTGACCGCCTGTTGCTGCGCGGAGAAAGCGCCCAGGTAATGGTCATCGTGGACGGATCAGATTCCTCCACGGCGGGCACGGCGCTGCAGGTGGCTTCCGCCATCGGCCTGGACCAATCTCTCCAGCGCATGCTGGCGCAAAGCCGGAGCGTCACTCCACCCATTGAAGTGCGGCCCAAGATGATGTTCAATCCGGATTCGCGCTCGCCCAACTTCTTCCTGCCCGGGTTGATCGCCGTGCTGATGCTCATGATCTCCACCATGCTGACGGCCTTCTCCGTGGTGCGCGAAAAAGAGCGGGGCACGCTGGAGCAGATCATGGTGACCCCGGTAAAGCCCATGGGGCTGATGCTGGGTAAGATCATGCCCTATTTCGTGATGGGGCTGGGCGAACTGGTGATCCTGCTGAGCTTCATGCGCGTGGTGTTCCGCGTGCCGATTCACGGCAACGTCATTTTGCTGGTGGCCATGACCTCCATCTTCCTGTTCGTGAACCTGGCGCTGGGGATGTTGATCAGCGTGCGCGCCAACTCGCAAGGCGAGGCCATGCAAGCATCCTTCAGCCTCATGCTGCCGAGCATCTTCCTCTCCGGTTACGTGTTTCCGCGTGAAACCATGCCTCTGGTGTTCCGCGCCCTGAGCAACCTTGTGCCCGCCACTTACATGATCAAGATTTTCCGCGGCATCATCCTCCGCGGCGCCGGCCTGCCTGAACTTTACATGGATGGGCTGGTCTTGCTGGCCATGGGCATCTTTGTGCTGCTGCTGGCGGCCACCAAGTTCAAAAAGATGGTGGTGTAACAAAAAACGCGGCCGTCAGGTGACGAGCCTGGCGGCCGGAGCAAATCTGCAATGACGTTATGCCAGATGAGACCCGCCGGCCAGGGCGCCGGAACAACTTTCTTGGCAAAAATCAGCAGGGAGGCCGAACAGGCTGAGCAGACGAAACTCGGATACAGGTAGCTCAGAAAAGTCCTGAAAAAAAGTGGCCGTCAGGTGCCACCCTGGCGGCCGGAGCGCAGTTGTTATTATTTCGTTCTGTTAGGTAAGACACTCGCGGCCGGCTTCCGGAACAACTTTTTACAAAAAAAATCCGCCGGGGAAGCTGCCCGGCGGTTCTGAGAAATTAGCCTGCATTGGCTAAGACCCTTGAAGTGCCCGAGCGGAACAGGTTTTTTGGCTGTGGGAGGGCAAGTCCTTAAAGATAAGCCGGGCTTTAGCAGGCTGCTGAAGAACTCTAAAGCGAGAAGGGTTCGTATCAGGGCACGGCTAGTCCTGCCGCCCGACGCTCCCATGTCCCGGCTTTAGCCTCTGCGGGTATCAGGGCATGGCTTTAGCCATGCCGCTAAACGAACGGTAGGCGTCGCACCACGATCGCCCTTGCGCTCAGCCTTTATTGTGCTCGTAATACTTGCCGATGATGATCCCGATATCGACCGCGGAATCGGCATCCAGGTCAACGAATTCGAAGCCGGCCAACTGCTGGTCCACGGAGCGGACGCGCGCCCGGATGGGAACCCGGATATCTTCTTCAGGTTCGTGGATGATGAATTCATGGACCTTGTTGTCTTTGCTGTAGGGCGCGTTGGGCGTCATGGAAAAGCCGCCGCGCGCGAGCTGGCGGAGCACGCCCGCCCGGCGGCCGCTGGGAAGGAGTGCCACAATTTGCGCTTCCGCTGTCAGGTCAATGCGCTCAAAACGGCGTTTGTCGTCCGCGGCGCGCATCTGCATCATTCGTTTGAGCCGTTTGATCATTGTTGCGTGGGTTCCGAGAAGGGGCTGACAGGATCGATATCCACGGGTACGTCCTTGGTCTTCCCCAAAGCCGATTTTAACTCAGCCGGCATGGAATCATATTTTTTGAACCATTGCTCAGCGCGGTTCCGGTCACCGGTGGCCTCGATTTCCAGAAGCTCTTTGGCCAATGCGGCGATGGCGGCAGGCATTTTGGCGTAATCAATCACGTACCTGCCAGTGGAGCGGTCGCGGGTGATCGCGCCCTGTTCTACGAGGTAATTGAACTCCATCATCTCGGCGCGGCCGTGGGCTTCCGCCACGCCAAAACGCACGGTGCGGAAAATGCCGGCTACGTACGAAGAGTAATACTCCGGCGCGCGCTCCTTGGGCAGCACGCCCTGCTCTATCAGCCAGTTGAGCGCGAACAGGCCAACGACATCTGCCTTGGCTTCTTCCACCCCGCCGTAAATTGGGCCCAGAGACTCGCGGATGTCCACTTGGCCTGCGGCGGTGCGCGCGAAGGCCGGCCCCAGCCCGTGGCAAATCTCATGCATCACCACAGCGGCCATGTATCCTTCCATGGAAGCCAGATTGGCCTGGTCTTCGCGCATCAGCAGCTTGCCGATGGGCAGCACCACGTTGTTGACCCGCGCGTCCATAAAGTTCTTGAAGAAAATCTTCTTGGTCCCCTTTTCCTGGTGGATGCGGGCATCGTTGGGCAGATTGTCGGCAACGGCCTGGTAGCCGTGGCGGAGATCGCCGGCGCGGTAAGGCGTGTCCATCACTTCCATGGGAGTACTCTTGCCCTGCATGGAAGGCTTGTCTTCCGGCGGCAGCGGCAGGGCTTCCTGGATCTGCGGAACGAACTTCATGTAGGTGGCAAGCTTGGCGCTCTCCGCGTCATTGCGGATCATCACCGCCGCGCCGTAGGAGGTCTTCACGCCCAGCACGCCGTCGAGGTAAGTTTCGTACGGAGCAAAAATAATGTCGAACTTCGAGTTTTCGAGATCGAGCCATGCGAGGTCGCTTTTGTAGTAATCGTCGGTGAGCAGGGCGTCGGCACGCAGACGCAGGAAGTTGGCGAAGGCCGGGTCAGGCGAGAGCTTTGCGGCATCGCGCAGGGCCGCTGCCGCAAGCGTGAGCCACGGCTTATATTCCACGCGATACGGCACGCCCATCAGCTCCACCCCCTTGCGCTTGATCACGGTGTACGGGGAGTAAAGCTGCGCCTTTTTTTCCGGATGTTTGGCCACGTACGCCTCAATCTCTTCGCGAGTCAGGCCCGGCGGATAGAGAGCGCGTCCCGGAGGATACGGCTCGTTGCCGACGAAAGGCTTGTTCTCTTCCAGCAGATCGTAGCGGCTGCCATTGATGGTTAGGTAGCGGCGTACCTTGGTGTTCACCACCTGGTTGCAACCGGCGAGCTGCTTCAACAGCTCCAGGCCCTTGGGATCGCTCTGCTTCCAGTAGATGGTCTCAAGCTGCTGCGAGGCTTCCACCAGTTTATAGACCATCTGCTGCTCGTCCTTGGTCAGCCCCACCACGCTGAAGGGCATGCGTTCCAGTTTGAACTTGGCCACTTGCCCGGCGATGTCCCCGTGGAGCGGCTCACGGACCACGCATTTGTCCGCGGTCTTGGGGGCGGCGCCGGCGCGGCGGCCCGCCTGGGCCAAGAGGCCGGCGGGCAGGGCAAGAATGAGCGCGACAATTGCAAGAATAATGATGGGCGGATGTTGCGGTTTCATTGCTGCGATTCTATCAGCCCGGAACACGAAACTCTCCACCACGGAGACACGGAGGCACGGAGGCACGGAGAAAAAACTCGCGGAAAGGAAAGTAGGGTCCGTTTAGTAGCCGTCTCACCCTTACGTATTGGGGCATTGCCAACGGGAAATGAGTGAGAACACGGAGCTGTGAAGGCGAGAAAGCCTGTCTGCAGCGCCAAAATTCAGCCGACTTTTGATTTTCTCCGTGTCTCCGTGCCTCCGTGGTGGATTTCATCTTCCAGCGCTCTCACCCGGCTCGTTTATCATTGAACATCACAATGTCTTCCATCCTCCCCCAGACCCTGCTGATTGATGCCGACGACACGCTGTGGGAGAACAACGTCTATTTTGAACAGGCGATTGCCGGTTTCATCGAGCGGCTGAACCATCAGCATCTGTCGCCGCAGGAGGTGCGCCTGTTCCTGAACCAGGTGGAGCGGGAGACGATCCTGGAGCGCGGCTACGGCTCGCACAGCTTTGCCCATTCGCTGGTGAAGTGTTTTGAACGGCTGGCGGAAAAGCCGGTGACGCCCAACCTCCACGAATATATCTGGGGCTTTGCCCACAGAGTTTCCAATTACCCCATTGAGCTGATCGCCGGCGTGCCGGAAACCCTGGCTTACCTTGCTGAGCGCCGGCACCAGCTGATCATGATGACCAAGGGGGACCTCACCGAGCAGGCTGGCAAGATCGAGCGCTCCGGCGTGAAGGAATACTTTGCCGCGGTGGAGATCGTGGCGGAAAAAAACGCGCCTACATATAAGGAGGTCGTTTCCAAGTACCAACTCGAGATGGAAACCACCTGGATGGTGGGCAACAGCCCGCGTTCCGACATCAATCCGGCGATGGCCGCGGGCATCAACGCCGTGTTTGTCCCCCACGACAATACCTGGGTGCTGGAGCATGAGACGCTGGAGGCCCCTGCAAACGGAGTGAGGCTGCTGCGGGTGGAGAAGTTTGCCGAGCTGAGCCGACATTTTTAGTTGGCGCGCGTCTTTCCTGTTTACCACCACGGTACATCGTCCTTTCGTAACCAGTAGCAAGCTGATACTCTGAGCCTGCTCTGGAGTTCGCACGCCACCCCAATTTGGCGGACCCACTGATAACCAACAGGCCTCCCTTGGCCGCGTCCCAGGTACTGGGCGAACTGGGGCCTGTGCTCACGGGCGAGCGCGACCTTGCTCACACGGCGATGTCCGCGCTGGACGTGCTGATGGCCGCGGTGCGGGCCGGCTCCGGCGCGCTTTTCCGCTTCCACGAAAAGCCGGCCATGCTCAGCTCGATTGCAGCCACCGGGTTCGTCGTCTTTCCTCAGACCGCCGTTTTTCCCCTGCTTGCGCGTCATGTGCATGCGCTGCTGGGAGCGCCGGGGCCGCAAAAACTCACGCGCGAGCGGGCCGACACTTTCTTGAGTTCCAACGGCAACATTTCCAGCGTATGGTTCCGCTGCGTGGTGCCGCTGAAGGTGCGCGGCCGGCTGATTGGCGCGCTGCTATTGGGTGAGCGCGAGGGCGGCGCCGACTACACGCCGGAGATCATCAAGCAGATTGCCGACCTGGCCCCTTTCCTCGGCCTGGCCATCTACAACCACCAGCTCATTGCGTCTCTGGAGGAGCGCACGGCGGAGAACCTGAAGCTCATCACCTCTGTGCATTCCTTCTGGGACGACGCGCTCGCCGCCTTCGCCGCCACCATTGATGTGAAGTCGAAAGAGATGCACGGGCATTCGCTGCGCGTGGGCCGCTACGCCGCCGGCATCGCGGAAGCGCTGGGCATGAATGCAAGTGAAGCCAGCGAACTGCGCGCCGCCGGCTACCTGCACGACATCGGCAAAGTCACCGTGGACAAGCACATCTTCACCAAGCCGGGCGCACTCGAGCCGACCGAATTCCAGGAGATGGCGGACCATACGGTGATCGGGCACCGCATCGTCTCCACCGTGCACTTCCCCTGGCCCAATATTCCTGAGGTTGTCCGCTCGCACCATGAACGCTCGGACGGCTCGGGATATCCTGACCGGTTGCGCAATGAGGATGTGTCGCTGCCGGTGAAAATCGTGGCCGTGGCGGACACGTTTGACGCCATGTTGAGCGAACGTCCTTACCGCAAAAGGATGGCGTTGGGCGAAGCGGCGGCGCAACTAGGCTGGTTGGCGCCGGCCAAGCTGGATGCAGACGTGGTGCACGCGCTGCTGGTGCAGATCCGGCGCGATGCCGTGGCGCAGATGTCGCCGCCGCGGCCCTGGGCGCAGCAGCGGGAGCAGATTCGCAAACCTTTCCTGGACCCCTCCGTCCCCTGTAACCTCTCGCCCACGGACATTGACCACCTCGTTTCCGACCTGAACCACCGCACCAACCGCGGCCGGACCCTGCTAACGTAATCTGGCGCAGATCGCAACTTTTGCGTACCCTTGGGGTTTATAGTTGCCTGACACCAGTGCACTGGAGCGTCTATGCACGCCAAGCGAAGAGCTGCTGCCCCAGCAAACCAACAGCGGGTTTGCCGGGGACCCCTGAAAGTCCTGGGCCTCTCGGTTTTCCTTGTTGCCCTCCTGATGGGCGCCAAAGACAAAAAATCTGACGCCGGAAAATCTGAGCCGTTGAAAGATGATAAGCGGATCGTCCACGCCTTGAACCGCTTCACCTTCGGCGCGCGTCCCGGCGACGTGGAGCGCGTGCGCTCCATGGGCCTGGACAAGTGGTTTGACGAGCAACTCCATCCGGAAAAGATCAGTGACGGCGCGCTGGAAGCGCGGCTGGCTCCTCTGCGCACGCTGAAGATGAGCACGCGCGAAATGGTGGAGAACTTTCCCCCGCCGCAGGTGCTGAAAGCGGTGGAGAATGGCCGCCTCTCCATGCCGCGCGATCCGGCCAAACG
>DASVFK010000372.1:0-4844 GCA_036380095.1 Candidatus Angelobacter sp.
CTGGCAGCCGATGCAGACCAACCTGCCGCCCGCGCCGGTGTGGGACCTGGTGGTGCATGACAACGATATCGCCGTAGCCACACACGGCCGCGCTTTCTGGATTCTTGACAACATCTCGCCCCTCCAGCAATACAAACCGGAGATAACGAGTGAAGAAGTCCATCTCTATACGCCTGACCCGGCCAGTCACACGCTATTCGGCGGTGGCTTTGGCGGCGGTGGCGGCGAACGCGGACAAAACCCGCCCGCCGGCGCCGTCATTTATTACTCGCTCAAGACCGCGCTGAAACCTGCGGAAGCAAAAAAGCCGCCGGAAGGTGCAGCCACTGGCGCAGAAAAGCCGCCGACCCCCAGCGAGCCGACTCCAGCCGCAAAGGCTCCGCTTGTTACCTTGGAGATCCTCGACCAGAAGGGCCAGGTCATCCGCAAGTATCCGCCCAAGCGCCAACCGGGTGAGGAAGCCGGCGACGAAGAAGGCTTTGGCCGTCCGCCGGAGCGCGGCCTGCCCACGGAAGCTGGGATCAACCGCTTTGTCTGGGACCTGCGCTATGAAGGCGCAAGCCGCGTGCCGCGCTCACCCTTGTGGGCGGGAAATACGGACGGCCCGCAAGCGCTTCCCGGAAATTATCAAGTGCGCCTTACAGTCCAGGGAAAGAGCCATACTGCGCCGCTTGCCATCCAGCCTGACCCGCGCCTCAAGGTCACACCGCAGGACTTGCAGAAGCAGTTCGACTTGCTGATCAAGATCCGCGATCGGGTCACGCAGACGCACGATGCTATCAACCAGATTCGCGACATCCGCTCCCAGATTGAGGCGTTGAACAAGCGGCTGCAAGGCCAGCCCCAAGGCAAGACCGTGGCCGAGGCAGGCAAGCAACTCGATAAGAAGATGACTGAGATCGAAGAAGTGCTGATCCAGACCAAGGCCAAGAGCGGGCAGGACGTATTGAATTACCCCATCCGCCTGAACAACTACCTGGTGGCGCTGGCCGGAGTGGTAGAGAGCGCGGACACCGCTCCAACCCAGGCTTCTTACGAAGTGTTTGACATGCTGAACCGGCAACTCGATGAACAGCTTGGAAAGTGGAAACAGGTGCTGGCGGCTGACGTACCCGCATTCAATGACCTGGTTCGCAAGCAAGAGGTGCCTGCCGTGGTGCTGGGCAAACCGGCAGAAACCCAGGAACCGGGTTCAAGATAAAAGGATTACACGGGACTTTTCCCATTTTGGGAAAGTCCCCTTTTGAATTACGAAAGTTTTCGGTAGCAATAATTTGCATTGACCGGCAATCAGGCTCCAGCTAGAGTCTTTACCGTAGCTTTTGACGGAAATGTCCAACACTATCTTTGCGCTGTGGATCGGCCTTTCAGCTGCGCTGCTCCTGCTGTTCTTCTATGCAGCTTGGGTCAACGTACGCCGGCGCCAGACACGGCGAGTGGAATTGGGTCAACTGATTCCGGGGTTCCTGCCGGTTGACGTTGAGGCCTTCACCGCTCTGGTTGCCTCGGCCCCGCCTTCGCGTGAGCAGCAGCGGGAGCGCATCAGGCAGATGACAGACTGGCTGCGCCGCATGACCCACAACGCCGCCCTGCTCCAGCAGTTGGGCTATAACCACATCAACAGCAGCAACCAGCTGATCTCCGAACTGGCCCAGCAGATGGTGGATGCCGGCGTGCACGTGCGGCTCTATACGTTTATCGGGCTGGCGGTGCTCCGCTTTTGGCGCTTGACCGGAATGCGCCCGCTTCCCGCATTTTTTGCTTCCAAGTTGGCTGACACTCAGCGCATGCTCCGGGAAGACCTGGTGCCCTCCTACCAGCTTCTCAAAGACAAAGCCGGGAATCTTACCTGCCTGAAGTTCTCGGCATATCACGACGCGCTGGTGCAGAGCCTGTAAACGATTCTTCTCAAGAGCCTTCCAGTCAGAGCATTCGCTTTCTTGGCCTGAGCCATTGTTTCAGAGCAGTTTCCCAGGAGCGTGCTTCACGTAAGCGCTCTTCTTGCCCGCTCTCATCCAGTTGAAGTTCGATCCTGCCAGAAGGTCTTAGAAAAGTGATTAGCCAAATAAAGCAACTGAGCTCGTAGGCGACTACTTCGAGAGTGTCCATCGCATGGGATTGTTGTCGGCTCCGAATTCTGATGGCCGCATTGGCAAGGGCCGCCGCAGCTTGGACCGCGAAACCCGCGGCAATCCCCAGTTCGTACCTGTTCCAATTCCTGCCCATCAATAACATGAGTGCCGTGAAGAAAACGAGCACAGCCGTGCGTAGAAAATCGAACTGCCTGGATGCGCTTACAAATACCGATTGCTTGTCGTGCGCGAACAGAGCGGCGAGCACAGTCAGCAATAGGAATACGACTGCGGCTAAGGGGAAGAGGTTCCGATAGAACCCAGATTTGTGGAACCCTGGGAATAGACGACGCAAGAAAAGCTCATACAAGGCCAGGAAAACAAGAATGGTTCCCGCCAACTCAGAAATCCAGTAGGTATAAAAGTAAGGAGTGCGTCCAAGATAGAAAGCAAGAAATCGCAGCCCGCCAATCAGGGAAGCAGACACGGTGTATAAAAAAAAGAAAGGCAGCTCGCGGTAGGTGCGGCGTTTCACAATCAGCCCACCAACTAGCGCGAGTGCCAATACTGGAAACCAGACGAGAAAACTGTTCAGAATGGCAGACGTCCATCCTTTTCGTCAGGTTAAGCCTAATTGACTCTGCGGCCGTTTACAAACGAAAGCCGCACTAACCCGTGATGCTAGGTTGGGTTGGCTGTCCCGGAACGGGGACGGGTAGCGGGGCACTTAAATTCGTTTGTGCAAACGAGGTAGCCACAGTTAATACTGCCAAAAAGACGAAGCTGCGCAGAGCGATTTTCATAATCTCCTCCAAGTGGATGTTAAGTCTTTTGTCTCAAGGGACTTGCCCAAGAGCCTACAAGAGAAATCAACTGCTCGCACCAACTTTTGTTTGGGGCCCTTTGCGCCCCGGAGCTGCATTTTGGAAAACGGAAAACCAAGCCACCGATTAAAGATTCGCCATGCTTTTGCCACGGTTGGTGAAGCTTTGCTTTTCACGCAGTTTTTCTTGAAATTGTGCGGCCCCGACCGCGTCTATTCCACGATTCTGCACCCAAGAACATCGGCCTCCCATATGTGGAAAAGCCAAACGTCCCTATGTCCCTCTAACACTTTTGGAAGCCGCTAAACGTCCTGGTGATTTCCCCTTCGAGTCCGGTCTTGGGCGTGTTTTGCAGCTAATTCTCAAAACATTAAGACAATGCCACTGCGGGAATTTCCTTATTGAGAAAGACCAAAATCGTGTCACACTTATGGATTCCCGATGTCCTTCCGCGCCAGCACGTCAAAACTTGTGACCATTGCAGTGGTTCTGGTGGCCGCGCTGTTCTTTTTCCACGGATCTGATGGCGGCTACCAGGCTACGAATGGCCCCACCAGCACGCTGAAAGAGTGCGCGGTGGGACTCTTGCTGCAATCGTTAATCCTCCTCTTGGCGCGCGTCCGCATTGGAGGATTTCACCGCGCGAAATGCAGTCTCTTGGCCGTCTTGGACCTTCTGGCTGCTTCTGCGCCTCTCCCTGGCCCCACTTCACTGGCGCCGCTGCGCTGCTGATTCCTGCTCCTTCCTTCACCCTGCGCCTGCGGGCAGCAGGCGCGTGTTTTGGTTCCGATCAACTCAGGAGCACACGCATCATGAGCAGGAGCAATCTCTCTAAAACGAGAAAGCCTTCGGGCTTTCCCTGGACTATCCGGCGCTACAAGGACCGCATTGTGATTGAGATCAGGCGCAAGCGGATTCCCGTGAAGCCGGCCAAAAGCGTTTGTGCGGCTTCGCCAGACTGCCGTCCGGAAGTCTGGTAACGCACGAGCTGTTGCTTGACCCGAGTCCGAAAAGCACGGCCGCCCTAGCCGTGCTTCTTCTTGCGAAACAGACATCACTGCCTTTAGGCGCTGAATCCCGCCGGCTTCTTCAAGTGGAACCCCGTAGCGTCCTGATAGGCTTTGGCCACGGCAAGGAGTTTGGCTTCACCGTAGAGATGACCCAGGAACGTCAGGCTGAGCGGCGTGCCGGGGCCGCCGGGCTGCAGGTCGCCATCGCGGACAACAGGCTTGGGCGCGTCCTCGCCGCGGAAACCATTGGGCAGAATCAGCGCCGGATGTCCAGTAAGGTTGGTCACCAGCAGTTGCGTGCCCTGCGTGGGGGCCACGATCACATCAACTTTTTCGAACACCTTGGCAAACTCTTCCATGGCCACCATGCGCGCCCGGCTCGCCTGGATGTACTCCACCGCGGGGATGAAGCGCGCGGTGCGGAAGGTGTTCGGCCAGTCGTTTCTGTTCTGGCTGGTCAGCAGCTTGTCGCGGCCGGTGCGCGTCAAGTCGTCGAACGCCGCTGCGGCTTCGGCCTCCAGCATGGTGAGCATTGCCTGATACGGCAGCTTGGGCAACTCCACCGGAATCAGGTTCGCGCCCAGGGCGCGCAGCTTGGCCAGCGCGGCCTCGTCATATTTGTGGTCGTATTCGCGGCGCGCCCGGAAAGCAGCCTGTTGCGCGGCCTCCTCGACGCGTTTTTTCTTCTCTTCCTCGGTCAAGTCCTTTTCTTCTTTGGGTTGCTGCTGTTGCTGCGGCGGCTGAAGCTGGAAGTCTTTCTCCAGATAACCGATGCGCAGCTTGCGCCAGTCAAGGCTGGCGTCCCAGTTGAAGGCCGCGTTCTTCACCGTGCGATCGCGCCCGTCTGCGCCCTGGATGGCGCTGAGCACAATAGCGCAATCTTCCACCGCGCGGCAGATCGGACCAAGCTTGTCCATGGTCCACGAGAGCGCCATGGC
>DASVFK010000373.1:0-11511 GCA_036380095.1 Candidatus Angelobacter sp.
TCATCGGACTTGCCTTTGCACCAGTCCGTCTCGCGCTGCATGGCTGCTGAATCGTTCTGGAGATAAGCCAGCCCGTACAAATCCACATGGTCCCAGGTGTCGGCCAGGTTGAGCGCGACCTGTTTTTCGCGCACGGCGCGCGCTTCAGCAATCTTGTCCAGCCCCATGTAGGAGACGCCCAGCAGTATGTGCACAGTGACATGTTGCGGCGCAAGCAGGAGCGCCTGCTGTGCTTCCGCGAGCGCCTGATCGTACTTGCCCATGTCGGAGTACTCAGAGGCCAGGTCATTGTGTGGAATGGGATCGCGCGGGTACATCTTCTCCCAGAGTTCGAGCGCTTCAATCCTCTTATCTACTTGGGCGGTCACCAGCTCGTGGTAGCGGGTTTCAATGTAAAGCTTTTCCAGTTCGCTGGCGCGCGCGCGGCGCTCGAAGGCCTTCTTGATGCTTTCCACTGCCGGTGAGCTCTGGCCGCTGTTGGCATAGGCCTGGCCCATGTGGGCATAGGCGACGGCGAAATCAGGATCGAGCGCAATGGCGCGCTCATAGAACTGAATGGCTGCGCGATAGGACCCGCGATTGGCCTCGGCGTAAGCCAGGGTATAAGCCTTGAGCGCCTCCAACGAGCGCGTGGTTGCCTGTTCCAGCGGGACATCGTATTTCTGCACCGTGGCCAGCGATTCGCCCAGCTCGCTGCGCAACTTCGCGGCAGCCTCGCCCAGTCCGGCGACGACCCTCTCTTTGGCTGGAACGGTGACCTGCTGGCGCGCCAGAACGTCGCCCGTCTGGCAGTTCACCGCCTTCAGTCCCAGCACGTACTCGTTGCCCAGGGCGGCGATGGCCCCCGCGATGTACACCTTGCTGCCCGCACGCTCGCAAACCTCGCGAGCCACTTCCGGCGTGAGCGGGGCGTTGGCCGGGCGAGTCATGAGCTTGAGGTTGGCGCTGACCTTGTCGTCGGAAATAATCGTCAGGAAAGGCGATTGATGGAGCGCTGCGCTCAGCCCTTGCTTGAGCGTGTCGTCAAAGATTGGGTCGCCGGTAGAATTGGCGAAGTCCGCGATCACCACGGTGTCTTTTTCCGTGAGCCGGTTGGCCATGTGCGCGCGATAGATCAGGCCCCCGGCAATCAGTGCGACCAGCAAGAGGCAAGCGGCCACCAGAATCTTCGGCCGGTTTCTGTGCCTGACCTTCTGCGCCTGCGACTGGGCCCCTGCGAGTGCGGGCGGCTGCTTCAACGCCGTAGCCAGGTCCTCAAGGTCGGTCAGGAGCTGCGCCGAACTCTGATAACGCTGATCGCGGTCTTTCGCCAGCGCTTTCAGAATGATGCACTCCAGTTCAGCCGGAATCCCAGACTCCACCTGCCTTGGCGGGACAACCGGCTGGTGCAGCACGGCCTCGCGGATCACCGCAGCGGTGTCACCTATGAACGCCTGCCGGCCCGTTGCCATCTCATAGAGCACCAGGCCGAAGGAGAACAGGTCCGTTCGCGGATCCAGCTTCTCGCAGCGAACTTGCTCGGGAGAAAGATAAGCCGGCGTCCCGATGGAGGCGCCCGTCTCCAACACATTCTGGTTCTGTCCTTGGCCCGTCGCGGCGCCCTCATCGGCAACAGCCGCGTCAGCCATGAACTTGGCCACGCCAAAATCGAGGATCTTGGCTTCACCACGGGATGTCACAAACACATTGGCCGGCTTGATATCGCGATGGATGATGCCCTTTTCGTGCGCTGCTTCCATGCCGGCGCAGATTTGCACGCTGAGATTCAGGACCTGATTGAGGCACGCGGAAGAATCGCGGTCCGCCGCCTGGGCGATCCACTCGCGCAGCGTTTGTCCCTGCAGCAATTGCATCACGATAAAAGGCCGGCCCTGGTGCTCGCCCAGTTCGTAGATGGAGCAGATGTTCGGGTGGTCAAGTGAGGAAGCCGCGCGCGCTTCCTTCTGCACACGAGCGAAGGCTGCCGGGTCAGACGCCAGTTCACCGGGCAGGAACTTGATAGCGACACCGCGGCCCAGCTCGAGGTCTTCCGCCTTGTAGACCACGCCCATTCCGCCGCCCCCCAAAACCTGCAGCACGCGATAGTGGGAAACTTTTTTGCCGATGAGGGTTTCTGGTGACACAGCGTCCGGATGAGTGGGCGGCGCACCAGACTCTACGATAGCTGCGATAAAGCGGTATCCCTTGCCGGTAATGGTCTGGATGAAGCGAGGGCGCTCGGAATCGTCACGCAGCACCTGGCGGATCTTGCGGATGGCGGCGTTGATGCTGTTGTCCGCATCCAGGAAAACGTCCTTGCCCCAGATTCTTTCGATGATTTGCTCGCGGGAAACGAGCTGTCCCCTCTGCTCCACCAGGAGGAGGAGCAAGTCCATCGGTATGCGTTCCAGCTTAAGGACACGGCCTGAGCGGCGCAGCTCATAAGCGCGCGCATCCAGCTCTAAACCTTCTCCCAGCTTGATAGATTCCGCCCGATACAAAGCCACGGGGCACCTGTTCCGGCCAGTCGCGCCATTTTACATCTGTTGGCAAGGCCCTAAAGAAACTCAATAGGGTCAGGTACTTACGGGTTCATAGGAAATTAAGGCAATCTTCAGGCCCCCACCATTGTTAGGACAAGAAGAGGTGGAGTTTACTGCACTGAGGGCAGCGGGCATTGTGTGAGCGGGCTCTGCAATGGCAGCCTGGAAAAAAGTGAAACGCCAACCCGTCCGAGGTCACTAGAAGAAACATGGAGGAGAACTATGCGGCGTGTCTACAACTATGTGGTGTCGCGGGTGTCAAGGTCCCGACCCAAAACTACGGCGCTTATTGTCCTGGGCGTGCTCACGGTTACCGCGGCCATCGCGGCCGACCTGCATCTCAACAACCTGGCGCCGTTTCGTGACCCCACGGGCGTGATCCGCACGTTCAGTCCTGGCGGGGAAGGTGATCGGCCCAATGCGTTCTTCCAGAGCCTGGGGACTAACGGACGGAGTTGCGGGAGTTGCCACCAGGCGAGCGACGCATGGAGCGTGACCCCGGCGCACATCCAAGAACGATTCCGAGCCAGCCAGGGCCTGGATCCGATCTTCCGCACCAATGACGGCGCAAACTGCCCCAGCGCCGACGTCTCCACGCTTCAGGCGCGTGAGCAGGCCTACAGCATGCTGCTGAACAAGGGGCTGATCCGGGTTTCCATCGGCGTGCCTGGGATCACCGAGTTTTCCGTGGAGGCAATCGACGATCCGCACAACTGCCCGGAGACCACACCCGCAGGGCTGGCCCTGTTCCGCCGCCCGCTCCCTTCCACCAACCTGGGTTTTCTGACCACAGTGATGTGGGATGGCCGTGAATCATTTAAGGGACAAACACTTAATTTCAACCTGAGCGATCAGGCGGTCGGCGCCACGAAAGGTCACGCGCAGGCCGCACATGCGCCCACGGACCAACAGGTAGCGGAAATCGTAAAGTTTGAGCTTGCCAACTTTACCGCACAAACCTCTGACGACGCTGCGGGCAACTTGAGCGCCCACGGAGCAAGCGGTGGACCGGTGGCACTCTCAAAACAGCCGTTCTTTGTGGGCATCAACGATCCGCTGGGCGGTAATCCCACCGGAACAGCCTTCGACCCGGTGGCATTCACGCTGTTCGATCAGTGGGCATCCCCCGGTGGAGATGGCGACGATCCTCACGGTGACAAGGCCGCCGCACGCGCTGCCGTGGTGCGCGGACAGGCGTTGTTTAACACCTTGACCATCCCGATTTCCGGCGTGAGCGGCCTGAACGATCTTCCCGGCGTGCCCGCTTCGTTCAATGGCACCTGCACAACGTGCCACGACTCGCCCAATGTGGGCAATCATTCCGTGCCATTGGCAATCAACATCGGTGTGACGGATTTCCCGGCGTTGCCGGCGCTTGATATTACAGGATTGCCGGTGTACACGATCCATTGCGCAGCCGGCGCGGTCACTCCCATCGGCCACGGCTCCACCATCATGACTACGGATCCGGCACGCGCATTGATTACCGGCAAGTGCGCGGACATCGGCAAGACGAAAGGGCCGATCCTGCGCGGGCTGGCGGCGCGCGCTCCCTATTTTCACAACGGTTCAGCCGCCACGCTGCTCGATGTGGTGAACTTTTACGACCAACGTTTCACCTTGAATCTGACGGATGGGCAAAAAAGCGACCTGGTCGCTTTCCTGCGGACGCTGTAAACAGAGTCTCCGGTTCGCTGCTGCTGAAGGTTGCCAAGCAGCGGCGAAGCACTCACGGTCAGGTTCGGAAAATGGCCCGCTGATCAAGGCGGGCCATTTTTTTTGCTGCCGGAATGGGCACTGGGGCCTGGGCAGATCAAGAAGATGGGCTACGAAGAAGAACAGTCGGCGGTGACAATCGATCATCGCTTTTCCGCGCTCTGCCCCCAGCTGCCTGCAATTAAACAGCGATCTCTGCTAAACTTCGCTGCCCATGACCGCACCGCTGCGCCGCTCCATGAACCTTGCTCACGCCACGGCCTTGGTGGCGGGCATCATTATCGGCGCTTCCATCTTTCTTCAGCCTTCAGAGATCACGCGCCTGGTCCCGAGCGCGCGCGGGCTCATCCTGGTGTGGCTGGCGGCCGGCGCCTTGACCCTGGTAGGCGCGCTGGTGTGCGCCGAACTGGCGAGGGTGTTCCCTTCCACCGGAGGCGTATACGTTTTCTTCCGCCAGATCTATTCGCCGGCGCTGGGCTTCCTCTGGGGATGGGGGATGTTCTGGGTGATGCACTCGGGGATCATCGCGGCGATTGCGGTGATCCTGGCGCGATATGCCGGTTATTTTGTGCCGCTGGGCGAGTGGGGCTTGCGCGGCGTGGCCATGGCCGCCATCCTCGGGCTTTCCTGGATCAACTATCTGGGCGTAAAGACCGGAAGCGCGTTGCAGGTGGCCTTGACCACGGCGAAGGTGGCTGCGGTGGTAGCGATTGCCGGCGCTTTGTTTGTCTTTGGCCGCCCGGCGCACGCCGCGATTGCGGCTCAAATCGGGGCGCATGCGGCTTCAACGGGCGCTTACATGCTGGCGATCGGCGCCGGGTTGTTTGCCTTCGGCGGCTGGCATATGGTGACCTACGCGGCCGGTGAAACCCGCGACCCCGAACGCACCATCCCGCGCGCGCTGCTGCTGGGCACGCTGTTGGTGACCGCTTGCTACCTGCTGCTCAACGCAGGCTATGTGTACGTGATGCCCCTGGCCGAGGTGGCGCGCTCGCAGCGGGTGGCCGCAGACGCCATCGCCCGTGTGCTGGGCGCCGGATCGGGCGCGGCGATTGCCGCGGTGGTGATCGTTTCCGCGCTGGGCGCGCTGAACGGGATCATTCTCGCCGGACCGCGCGTCTATTACGCTATGGCGGAAGATGGGCTCGCCTTCCGCTGGATGGCCGCCGTGCATCCGGAAAAGCGGACGCCGTACCTGGCGATTCTGGCGCAGGCAGTGTGGTCCTGTGTGCTGGTGGCCACCAACAGTTATCGCAGCCTATTCAGCCGCGTGGTTTACACCGAGTGGCTGTTCTTTGCCCTGCTGGCCGCTGGTCTAGTGCTGCTGGCACGCAGGGGGAAATGCCAGCCGCGATATCTCACGTTTGCGTTTCCGTTGTTGCCGCTGGTGTTTGTGGCTGCGTCGCTGGCCATCGCCCTCAACCAGATTCGCGCCGATCCACGGGGCTCGGCCTTCGGTTTGGGCTTGCTTCTCGTGGGGCTTCCCGTGTACTTTGTCTGGTCGTTGCTGCAAGCAAAATCCAGGGAAGCCTCTGCCAATGCCAGTCATTGATATCCACAATCACTACTATCCACCTGAGTACATCAAGGCCCTGGAACAGGGGCCCAGCGCGGTGCGCATCACGTACGACCAGCAAGGCAATCCTTGCTTGCATTATCCCGGCGACTACAACGTTGCCGTCCGCGGACACCGCGATATCGATTATCGAGTGCAGGTACTCAAAGAGACGGCAGTCGACACCCAGGTGATCACCCTGACCACGCCGGGCACGCATATCGAAGAGCCTGCAACCGCAGTGCGGCTGGCGCGGCTGGTCAACGATTGCTTTGCCCGCGTGGTCGCGGAAAAGAAAGGCCGCTTTGTTGCTTTGGCCACGCTGCCGCTTTGCGATCCCGCAGCGTCCGTGGCGGAGTTGCGGCGCGCGATGGAGCAGCTTGGCTTTCGCGGAGCAATGGTCTTCAGCAACATCAACGGCGTGGCGCTGAGCGACCAGCGCTTCTGGAAGCTTTGGGAGACCGCAAATGAACTTGGCGCGGTAATCCACATTCATCCCACCAACCCCGTGGGCGTGGAGGCAATGCTCGATTACTGGCTTATGCCTTTGGTGGGCTTTCTGATGGACACCACGCTCGCTGCCGCCAGCCTGGTGTTCAGCGGCGTGCCCGAGCGCTTTCCCCGCATCCGCTGGGTGCTGGGACACCTGGGCGGGGCCATCCCGTACCTGGCGGAGCGGCTGGACCGCGGCTTTGAGGCATTTCCTGAGTGCCGAAAAAATATCAGGCGTCCGCCGAGCGAGTATCTGAAAGAGTTCTACTTCGACACCGTGAACTTCGACCCGCGAGCCCTGGAGCTGTCCATCGACTTTGCCGGCGCGGACCACATCCTGGCTGGCAGCGACTATCCGCACCAGATCGGCAGTATTGACAAGATGCTGGCGAGCCTGAAGACCGTGCGTGTTTCAGAAGAAGACCGCAAGAAGATCTTGGGCGGAAACGTGGCGCAGTTGCTGGGGATGGAGAAGAGTGCGGCCAACCAGGCATGAACTGTGCAACCTCGCCACGGATAACACAGAGCGCACTGATCGTCATTGATACAGCTCAGATCAATCTGTGTTATCAGTGTCGTCTGTGGTGAGGTTTTCGCGTCCACCATGTTAGAATTCGCGCGAGTCCATGGCGCGCAAAGTCTCACTTTTCGTTCCCTGTTTTGTCGACCAGCTTCTGCCGGAGGTGGCGGTAGACACGGTGAAAGTCCTGCGGCGGATCGGCTGGGAAGTGGACTTTCGCGAAGAGCAGACCTGCTGCGGGCAACCTCCGTTCAACTCCGGATTCTGGGACGAAGCGCGGCCCTGTGCTGAACGTTTCCTGCGCGTCTTCGAGGACGCGGAATACATCGTCTCTCCTTCAGGTTCATGCACAACCATGGTGCGCGTGTTTTATCCCGAGCTGACGGGCAAGAGCGGCAGCGCGGGCCTGCGAGACCGCGCGCTCCAGCTCGGCAAGCGCACGTACGAACTCTCAGAGTTTCTGGTGAAGGTGGCGGGGGTGACGGACGTGGGTGCGAGCTTCCCCCATTCGGTTGCGTATCATGCATCCTGCCACGCGCTGCGCGAGCTGCATGTGCTTGAAGAGCCGCTGAAGCTGCTGCGTGCGGTGAAAGGATTGAAGCTGGTGGAAATGGCGCGGGCGGAAGAGTGCTGCGGCTTTGGCGGAACGTTCGCCGTGAAGATGGAGAGCATCTCCTCGGCGATGGGCCAGTCGAAAGCCGAGAACATTGTGGCCAGCGGCGCAGAGTATGTCACGGCCACTGACCCAAGCTGCCTGATGCACGTGCAGGGGATCATGAGCAAGAATGGAATGAAGGCCAAGGTGATCCATTTGGCGAGCATCTTGGCGGCGGGATGACAACACCCAACCACGGAGACTCGGAGGCGCGGAGAAAGATCGGGTGATCGGAAAACCTTACCACTGATGACACAGATGACACAGATCAGTACAAATTGGTCAGGACGGTCCTGCCGATGAGCTCGAGTACCCCAACTCGTCCCGTTGAGCCGCTCAAGAGCGGCGCTGCGCCTGCGCCGACACTCAAGATCCTGGGGCAGGAACAGCACGCAGACAATCCGGCACAGAAGTTTTTGCGCGATGCAGCCCAAAAATCCGCCGATATCGTTCATCGTGACATCATCCGCCGCAACATGGAGAGCTACCAGGCGGCGCATGAACGTGGCCGGGCGCGCTTCAAGGACTGGGAGGCGGCCCGGCGGCGCTGCCAGGAGATCAAGCGCGAAGCGGTCAACCATCTGGATAAGTACCTGCTGCAGTTTGAAGCCAATGTGACGGCACGCGGCGGGCGTGTGTTCTGGGCAGCCACGAGCGAAGAGGCGTGCGCTTACATCGTGGAGCTGGCGCAGCGCCACAAAGTCAAGACCGTGGTGAAATCGAAGTCCATGGTCACGGAAGAGATTCACCTTTCTCCCGCGCTGGAGAAGATCGGAGTAACAGCCTGGGAGACTGATCTCGGCGAGTACATCGTGCAGCTCCGCAACGAGCCACCGTACCACATTGTGACTCCGGCGATGCACCTGATGCGCGACCAGATCGGCGACCTGTTCCGGGAAAGAGTCGATCCCAACCTGAGCAAGACGAACGATCCGCAGGAGCTGGTGGCGGCCGCGCAACGCAAACTGCGGCAAGCCTTCTTTTCCGCGGAGATGGGCATCTCCGGAGCGAACTTCATCGTGGCCGATCCGGGCGTGATCGCCATCTCCACCAATGAAGGCAATGGCCGGCTGACGACGAGCGTGCCGCGCATCCACGTTGCGGTTACCGGGATTGAGAAAGTAATCCCTAAGCTGGAAGACTTGGCCACGTTGTGGCCGGTGCTGGCCACTTCAGGCACGGGCCAGCCCGTGACCACATACGGTACGCTGATCGGCGGACCGCGGCAGCCGGGCGAGGCGGACGGGCCGGAGGAATTTCATGTCGTGCTGGTGGACAACGGCCGCAGCGGCCTGCTGGCTAGCGCCGAGCAGCGCGAGGTGCTGCACTGCATCCGTTGCGGCGCCTGCATGAATATATGCCCGGTGTACCGGCACATCGGCGGGCACTCGTATGGAACGATCTACGGCGGGCCCATCGGCAGCGTGCTCACGCCGCACTTGCGCGGGCCGGAGTTCGACCATCTTTCTTATGCTTCGTCGTTGTGCGGTGCTTGCACCACCGTATGCCCGGTGAGGATTGACCTGCATCATCATCTGCTGCAGAACCGTCGGGATTCGGTCGAAGAAGGCCATACGGCGGGCGGCGGGCGTGCGCAATGGAAGATCTTCAGCAAGGCCATGCAATCACCGCGGACCTATGCGCTGGGCGGATGGATGATGCGGCGCGGACTGCGGGCGCTTTACGCACTGGGTCTGGCCGGCACGGCGCTTGACCCCATGCGGGAGTGGAGCAAGAAGCGCGCACAGGTCCCGCTGCCGAAGCAGTCATTCCGCGCCCAATGGAGGAGTGGCCTTGGCGGCAAGTAATTCCAGCCGCGAGCTGATTCTGGAGCGCATCCGCGCCGGCCTGCGTGTGCCGGTGGCCGCGGCCGAGCCGAGCCCCGCGTTGAGCGATGCCTTTGCTCCGGTGGAAAACCCGCTGGAGCGCTTCCAGACGGAAGCCAAAGCCAATTTAATGGAGTGCTTCCTCACGGCGGACGCGCCGCGCAGCGCCGACCAGCTTGTCGCAACGCTGCGCTCCCTGCCCGAAGGTGAGATCTTTGTGCAAGACGCGCCTTCACTGCGGCGGTTGCTGGAGATGGCCAACCCGCAGCGGGCCGTCCGATGGTCGAGCGAGGGAGCGCCGCGCGAAGCTTCGCAGGCGACCATCACCCTGGCCGAGGCGCTGGTGGCGCAGACAGGTTCAATTTTCGTGACAGCGGCGTGCGGCGGGCGTGGTGCATCGGTCGTAGCACCGTGCCACATCGTATTCGCCACCACGGACCAGATCGTCCCTGACCTCTACACAGCGCTCAGCGGAGCGCAAAAGCAGGGGCGGCTGAAGCAGCATTCTTTCGCTTGCATGATCAGCGGGTCGAGCAGGACAGCGGACATCGAGAAGATCCTGGTGCAGGGCGCCCATGGACCGAGACGGTTTGTGGTGGTATTGCAGAAGAGTTGAGTGATGGACGCCGCTTGAGACTGCCTGCTACCGGGCAAACGCCGGCTTCATGCTCAGGTAAAGGACGCACAAGGCACAGACGAAAACCAGCGCCGCCAGAACGATGAGCGTCGCCATCTGGCGTGGAGTTAGCTTCACCTGGCCACGCCGAGTTTTGCGTTTAAACTCCATGAAAGTGTGTGCCGTCATACTGAGTCTTTAGACACTCGCCAGCGCACGGCGGAACAGGAATCGGGTGAATTCGCCGGAAGCCTAAAATCCTTGCCGCGGATTACGCTCGGCTGAAGCGGATTTTGAAATGACAGACCGGGATAACAGCCTTTCCTTCCCAGCGGGTTTCCCTGCAAATAAAACCCTTTGTCCGGGTGGTACTCTGGCATAAAATTTCCGCATACAAGCAAGCGGTGACGGACCGAGGTGGGTTTATGTATCGCATTTACCTGCACGTTGCGGTGTTTGTTGCAATGCTTTCCCTGGTTTCCTGTTCGGAAACTCCCAGCGTCAAATCGGCGGAGACAAAGCCGGAAAACACCACGAAGGCCGCAGAAACGGCTGCGAACGATCCTGTATCCGGGAAGACTGCGTTCTGGCAGATGTACAAGTCGGCGCATTCGTGGTCGGCCGATCTCGTGCCGCTTTCACTGGAGAGCAAGACGATGGCGGGCATGAAGAGCGAGGCGGGGAGGTCCATGATGTGGACCGCGACGTTCGGCTCGCTTACAAAGCGCGAAGCCAGGACCTTCACTTTTGCCGTGGCGGCGCACGGGCCGGACGTGATCAAAGGGGTCACCGTAGGCCGGGCGCTGCCGTGGAGCGGGCCCAGACAAGATGCCCTGGCCATTGATACGTCAGACCTGAGCGTGGATTCTGACGCGGCTTTCAAGGCGGCGCTGGCAGAGGCCTCGGCCTGGGTGAGCAAACATCCTGACAAACAAGTTTCGGTCACGCTGGGCAATGACTCGCGTTTTCCCGCGCCCGTGTGGCTTGTCATGTGGGGCGACAGGAAGTTAGGCTACGCGGTCCATGTGAACGCCAAGACCGGCGCGGTAGTCAAGGAGAAGCAGAAAGCCTCATGACATCTGGTGATCGGTTCATCGAGTGATCTGTTGTCACAAACGACAGCCCATGATCGTCGGCCCGGAGAGGAGCGGCCAGTGGAAAATGGTGCGCGAACTCTTCCGAAACAGGTTTCTGCCAGCTCTTCTCTATCCGCGTTCATCCGCGAAATCCGCGGTAGGGTTGGTTTTTACTTCTCCGGCGGCAGCACCAGGGCCACGTTGACTTTGGTGAACTTGACCCACTCCTTCTGAGAGCGTGTCTGCGCAGTGTTGTGCAGGCTCAACTGGGCGCGAGCATCGCCGAGCGCAGACTTGAATTTCACTGGCGTGTCCACATCCACCAGCATCTGTTTCATGATCTGAGGCACCTCTTTCAGGTCGTTAAAGCTCAGGGCCAGATGGACGCGCAGAGGCGCATAGATCCTGGGATCCGGGCAAAGCAAATGGACGATGGGCCGGCTTTGAGCCAACTCGTACTTGACCACGGTGCACGCGACGGCCGCGTCATCGTGCTTGAAGTCAAGCGTCTCCCACTTGCCGTTGGAAGGCAC
>DASVFK010000374.1:0-13726 GCA_036380095.1 Candidatus Angelobacter sp.
AGGTCCGTTCATCAGTTGGACAAGGATTTTCGTGAGTGGATCGCCGTGGCTGCGTCGTTGTATGAAGTGGGCTCGTATATCAACCCCGCGGGCCGCCACCGGCACGCCTACTACGTGATTTCGAACTCAGAGCTTTTTGGATTTACACCTCTGCAGCGGCAGATCATCGCCACGGTGGCCCGCTTCCAGGGGAACTCGCGTCCTCAACTCCGTGACCGCATGATCAAACTGCTGCCTGCCTACGTGCGCAATGACGTAATCAAGGCCACGGCCCTTTTGCGCGTGGCCCGAGCGCTGAATCAGGGCCGGCGCGGCGCCGTCCAGGCCATTCGCGCCGCCGGGCGTGACGAGCGGGTCTTCGTCCACATCAAACCGGACCGGGGCGGTGCGGACCTTGAGTTGTGGGCGGCGGAAAAGGAGGTTCCTTATTTCCGCTCTGTCTTTGGCCGGGAGCTGCTTTTCAAGTTGGATTGAAGTGTGCGCGCAATCCTCGGCGTGACCAGCCATTCCAGGATCCCCGAGCGCCCGTTCATGTCTACCTTGGCTACTGCGCTCTTCTTGAGTTCGATGTGAGCTGCGCCGGCAGCTGGACCAACCGTCTTGGCCAGGAATTCCGTCAAGCTGGGATTATGTCCCACCACCATGATGGCTTCGTGTTTCCGGTAACGCTCGGTCAGAGCGCGAAACTGCGCGAATTCGCTTTCCGGACGCAGAGCGTCGTCGCGCTGCACCGCTCCCTCGAATGCCAGTTCATTCGCCACCAGCGATGCCGTCTGCATGGCCCTTGTTAAGGGACTACTCACGATCTGTTCCACCTGCACGTCAAGGTTCGCCAGCATGCGCCCCACGTAACGCGCTTGCAGGATTCCGTCCTCATCCAGCGGGCGTTTCTCGTCCTTGCTGGCGCTGGCGGAGGCCTTGCCGGCAGAGGCATGGCGCAGAAAATAGATGATCATACGCGCTTAGCCGCCACTTGTTTGAGTTTGCGGACCTTGGCGGCACGCGCCGGGGGACGCACAGGTTCCGGAATGTCGGCCGCGGTGGCCGATCCTTCCGCCAAGGCGATCAGAAAGTCCTGCGCGGAAAAAACCGGGGCCCCGCGGCGCCGCGGCAGGTGGAAATACCGTCCGCTGCGGTCGAGGAAGCGCGTCTTTACGTTGTCCGCCAGGTATGCCGCCAGGATTTCGTCTTTCAACCGTTGCTTGAGGTTCGCATCCAGCACCGGACACAGGACTTCGACGCGTTCATACAGATTGCGCGGCATCCAGTCGGCGCTCGAGATCTGCAGCTCCTCATCGCCCCCGTTGGCAAAATAAAAAATTCGCGTGTGTTCCAGGAAGCGGCCTACCACGCTGCGCACCGTGATGTTATCGCTGATGCCGGGAACTCCGGGCCGCAGAGAACACATGCCGCGCACGATCAAGTCGATTTCCACACCTCCCTGTGACGCACGGTACAACGCCTGGATCAAGTTCTTATCCAGCAATGCGTTCATTTTGGCGATGATGCGCGCCGAGCGGCCGGCGGCCGCGTGTTGCGTTTCCCGCTGGATCTGTTCGAGCGTCGTGGCTGCCAGGTCAATCGGGGAAATCGCTAGCGGCTCGTAGCTGGGCGCCTCAGAATATGCCGTCAGGTAATTGAAGACCGAGTGTACCGCCGAGGTGATCTGCGGCGACGCGGTCAGCAGGCTGATATCGGTATAAAACCGCGACGTCATCGGGTTGTAGTTGCCGGTGCCGATGTGCGCGTAGCGGCGCGTGACTCCGTCGGGGTCGTGGCGCACCAGCAGGCACAGCTTGCAGTGCGTCTTTAGACCCACTAGCCCGTGATAGACCTGCACCCCTTCATCTTCCATCATGCGCGCCCATTGGATGTTGGAGGCCTCGTCAAACCGCGCCTTGAGCTCCAGCACCGCGGTGACTTCTTTTTCCGCCGCCGCGGCCTCGATCAGCGCGCTCACGATCGGCGAGTTGCGGCTGGTGCGGTAAATCGTCTGCTTCAGCGAAATCACATGCGGATCGCTGGCCGCGCTTTCAATAAAATCCACCACCGCGTCAAAGGAGTCATAAGGATGGTGCAGCATGATGTCGCGTTTGCGCAGCTCGGCGAAGACGTTGCTGCTGCTGGCGGGCAAACGAAGTTCGCGTGCGACAAAGCTCTTGTACTTGAGCTCCGGGCGCTCCGTCAGCTCGTAAAAATTGAACAGCCGGGATAGGTTGACCGGCCCCTCTGTGTAGAAGACCTGCCAGTCTTCCAGCTCAAAGGTCTGCTGCAAGCGGCGGGCAATCTCCGAGTTCACGCCGGCATCAATCTCCAGGCGCACAGCGTCGCCCTTACGCCGCTTGTGCAGCTCCGTGCGCACGGATTCCAGCAGGTTGCGCGCTTCTTCCTCTTCCAGGTACAGGTTGCTGTTGCGTGTGACTCGGAAAGATGCCGCGGCCAGGATCTCATAGCCGCGGTACATCCGCGCCGCATGATAGGTGAGAAGGTCGGCAAGAAAGATGTAGCTGATCCCGTCTTTGGCCGGCAGACGCACCAGGCGGGGCAACACCCGCGGCACCGTAATTACGCCAAGGTAGGTGCCGCTGGCGCGTCGCTTGCGCTTGAGCAACAGTGCGATGCACAGGGCCTTGTTCAGCACTCTGGGAAACGGGTGGGCCGGGTCCATGGTGACCGGTGTCAGCAGAGGATCGACTTCTTTTTCGCAGTAATTCGCGATGAACGCCTCTTGCTCCGCATCCAGGTCCTTGAGCTCCAGCACCCGGATGTTTTCCCGTGCCAGGGCCGGCAGGAGCAGCTTGTTCCAGCAGTCATACTGGGCTTCTACAAAGGCGTGGGTCTCGCGCGCCATCAGCTCCCGCTCGTCTTGCGCCGTCAAGGCGTCGGGACCGGAATCGACGAATCCTTCTTCAATTCTTTGCAGCAGGCCGGCCACACGGACTTCAAAAAATTCGTCCAGGTTGCTGGCGGAAATGGCCAGGAATTTTACCCGCTCCAGCAAAGGATTTCGTTCATCATGGGCTTCCTCCAGCACCCGCTTGTTGAAGGCGAGCCATGAGGCTTCCCGATTGATGTAAAGAGACGGATCGTCAACCGGCCTGTTCATAGATGAAGTTTTCGCCGCGGATATTAGCAGCCCAATATGAAAGCCATGTTAAAACCCTCGCCGGTTGCGAAAGAACCCGTATTTCTCCTGAAGAGCGGGGCCGGAAGAGAGCATGAAACATTGTAACTTTTTGCCGGGAAGACACGCTAGACAGTGCCGCGAAACCTTGGTAATCGGCGAGGGATTACATGTAGTGCCGTGCCGCGCTTGCTTAAGGTTGCGAAACCGGGTCCGCATCGTCCTGCCCGCGCGTGAGTTCGTGCAGCATTGCAGCGGGAGCATTGCGCACGAAGAGCTTTCTTTTATGGGCGCCCAGGACTTCGTTGCAGAGAATGATAGTGGAAACGGCGTCCCTATCGAAAGCGCTGAGCGCTTCCAAGTCGAGCACCACGTTACGGCTGTCCGGGCGGGTAACCAGCTCAAAGAGATAATCGGATTCTTCTCCGCGCAGGAGCTTACCGCTGCAGGCAAACGTCGGCGTGCCATGCGTCGTGGTTACCTTTACACTCAGTTGCATCTTCACCCCTTTGGAAGTGGCCCGCAAACGACAGTAATCCACAAAAGTTAATCCCTTGTGGAGCCTGAGTGAATCTTTAGTTGAATTGAAGAGTCGTACCCTTAATTCCGTAAGATGCAGGCCGGGATGTGTGAGTGAAGCAAGCTGCTCACTTTTCT
This sequence comes from Candidatus Angelobacter sp., assembly GCA_036380095.1. GTDB lineage: Bacteria > Acidobacteriota > Terriglobia > Terriglobales > Acidobacteriaceae > Angelobacter. The sequence goes on from DASVFK010000374.1 coordinate 3,782, forward strand.
TGCATATTTCCGGTGCGCTGCGCGAAGCTTCTGACCATCTTCGCTGCTGCCCAGGGACGCTGCTCCCATGCGGCAAAACGCCATGCGCAGCACCGAGTAAAGAAATATGTAGGAGCCGATGCGGGTCTTGGCATCGTCACCGCTCAACCGGGAATACTCGCGCAGCAGCACCGAGGATTCTTCGTCTGCAAGCTCCCACTCAATAATCAGTCCCGCAAGGTCCCAGGCGATGTCTACTGGGCCGGGGAGCAAATGTGCGTCGCCATGACCAGTAGCGTCAGTCTTCAGCACCGCGCCCGAGGACGTCTGGATCCACTCGTGGGGATGCATGCGGCAGTCCGCGTAGACTGGCCTCTCTACCGGCGGCTCGATCATGGGTTGGTCGAGTCCGAACTGCAGGCGCAGGTTCGCCTGGGCCATGGCCCGGAGCAGACCGGGATTACTAGTGCGAGCCGGAAAATTCGCGGCGCGAAAAGCGCAGTAACAGGCCATCCGGTTCAGCAGGTCCTGGTGCAAGCCAGTCCCGTCCAGTGGGCGCGCGCGCAGAAAGTCGTAACGGCCATAGCCATTTTCCAAGCCTTGCAAGCGTGGAGAGAATCCCGCTTGGCCAAGCAGGGATGCCTGGGTTCGGGCCATTCTCCCAAAGCGGCCAAAGCCTTCAAACTTGAAAAGGCTTTGACCATCCTGCGAAAGGTGTTTGATGCGTTCCAACTCATGCCATGAGGCCGGCCACTGAGACCGCGATGCGTACAACAATGCTCGCCAGCAGCCGCCTCCCAGGCTGCGGCCCGCCTCTGCCGGCACGTTGCACCCATAGTGGATCACGTGGGAACGAAAGCGGCCCCACTCCTGCGCCTGGCCATTCTGGCCGGCTCGCGGCACAAAAGGACGGCTGCACATCAAGGCGATCCGGGCGGCTGGCACTCCCGCTCTTTCCAGTGCGCAGGCTATGGAGAGAAATGTCGATCCGCTGAATCCGGGGCCTTCGTCCACCACCAGAAATTCAGCCCCGGCCTGCAGTTCGAACGTGATCCAGGCAAGCTGCAGCGCATCGAAGCTGGCTCTCCGGCGGTAAGGCTCGCCTTCCGGGCGGACCGTGGTTCGCGAGGCGCTTTTTCCTGCCCTGTGCAGGGCCGCTGCCACCATGGCCCCGAGGGTCGAGCCCACAGACCGGATGCCGACGATAGCAGCCCGTGGCGCCAAGTGGTTCTTGATTTCCCCAACCAGATCGGCGAAGTCCAAAGGGTTCAGTCCATAATAAGAAAAGCCTTCGGGATGTGAGCACGGGATCGTCGCAGACTTGGTGATTCCTGCTAGAAGCTCCAGCACGTGTGAAGGGTTGCGGGCCAATCCTAAGGCGGACGCAGCAAGCTGGTCTGTAATCCTGGCGGCTACGTTTGCATCGGGAGAGCCAAGGTCAGCCAAGCCGGTTTCGATTTCTCCCGCCCGCACCAGTGCATCCAGGATGGAACCATCACCGCTTGACCACCCCCGAATTTCCGCTTCCAGGACCTTTGCCAGATCATGCAGGGGAAGCGCTTCCCGGCTTTTGCGGAAGACATAGAGGTTCCACGCGTCGCGATCCTGTGCGACTGGAAGTTTTTCCGCTAGATCGGCCATAGCTAGCGATGCGAGAGGTATGCACCCGCTCTTGGAATGGGATGCCGAGGACCTTCGTCGTGCTGTGCCGGGCGGCAACTAAGCTTTATTGGCGTGGTGCCGCACGTCGGCCCCGCGGACCCAGAAGATCACGTCTTCAGCGATATTGGTGGCGTGATCGGCCACGCGCTCCAGGTTGCGCGCGACGATCATAGTGTCCAGCGCATCACGGTGGGTCTCCGGACTGTGGGTCATGGCGAAGTCGGTGGCCTCAAAGATCTCATGGTTCATGTTGTCCACCAGATCGTCGCGCTCCAACACGGAACGGGCCATCTCCGCGTCCGCGGTGAGAAAAGAGTTTAGGGCATCGCGCACCATGTTGATGGCGATCGAGGCCATCCGCGGAATGTCCACATTCAAATCGGCCCTGGGGTTGTTGACCATGTCCATGACCCGCTCGGCGATGTTGACCGCCTGGTCGCCCACACGTTCCAGATCAGAATTGATCTTGATGCAGGCCAGGATGAATCGCAGGTCCACCGCCATGGGCTGTTGCATGGCCAGAAGGTCCAGCGCCATCTCGTCCACTTCGCGCTCGGCGGCGTTGATGTTGGCTTCATCGCGCAGCACCCTCTCGCAGAGGGAGATGTCACGGTTCTGGAAGGCGAGCACCGCGCGGTCCACTGCCTGCTCCGCCATCCCGCCCATGGTGAGAAGCTTTTGCTTCAGCTCGTCGAGTCCCTGGTGGAACCGTGTCCGGCTCATCCGAACCTCCCTGTAATGTAATCTTCCGTGCGCTTGTCTGAAGGCGTGGTGAACATCTTTTCTGTCTTGTCGAACTCCACCAGGTTGCCCATCAGAAAGAAAGCGGTAAACTCGGCCACGCGCGCTGCCTGCTGCATGTTGTGCGTAACAATCACCACTGTGTACTGCTTCTTGAGTTCAAAAATCAAGTCTTCAATCTTGGCCGTGGAAATGGGGTCCAGGGCAGAAGCCGGTTCGTCCATCAAGAGCACATCCGGTTCTACCGCCAGCGCGCGGGCGATGCACAGGCGCTGCTGTTGCCCTCCAGAGAGGCTGGCCCCTGATTTCTTTTTCAGGCTGTCTTTGACCTCGTCCCACAGCGCGGCCTGGCGCAGCGATCTTTCCACCACACCATCCAGTTCCCGGCGATTGCGAAATCCGTTCAGCTTCAGGCCCGCTGCCACGTTGTCATAAATGGACATGGTGGGGAAGGGGTTCGCTTTCTGAAACACCATGCCCACGCGCCGCCGGACCGATACCGGGGAAATGCCCCTGGCATAGATGTCCAGGTCGCCGATTCGAACCTTGCCTTCCACGCGCGTGTTGGGCAGTGTTTCGTGCATGCGGTTGAGACAGCGGACAAACGTCGACTTGCCGCACCCGGAAGGCCCGATGATGGCCGTGGTGTGCTTCTCCTGGATGTCCAGAGAGATGTCGTGCAACGCTTGCGTGGAGCCGAACCATGCGTTGAGCTGTTGCACCTGAATTTCAGCGTCCATTTAGTCGGCCCCCTTCATCATGCCCCGGCTGGCGACAAAGCGGAATACGATCACGGTGATCATGATGATGCTGATAAGGACCAAAGCACCCGTCCAGGCCTGCCGGTGCGCCTGGTCATAAGGCATGATCGCGTAAGTAAAGATCTGCAGGGGCAGGGCTGCGGTCGGTTGGTCCGGTTTCAGGTTCCAGTACTGGTTGCCGAAGGCCGTAAACATGAGCGGGGCGGTTTCTCCCGCGACGCGCGCAAACGCCAGCAAGATGCTGGTGATGATTCCCGCGCTGGCCGTCCGCAACACTACAGAAACCGTTGTCCGCCATTGCGGGATGCCTAGCCCTAGAGCCGCCTCGCGGATGGTCTGGGGCACCAGCAACAGCACTTCTTCCGTTGTCCGGCTGATCGTAGGGATCATCATGATGCCCAGAGCCACGCTTCCTGCCAGCAGCGAGAAGTGCTTTTGCGTGACCACCACCAGCGCATAGGCTGTCATGCCGATTACGATGGAGGGCACTCCATTGAGAACGTCGCAGGTAAAGCGCACCACGTTGCCGCGGACATTTCGGCCGAATTCGGCAAGGTACACGCCCGCGCCAATCCCAAGGGGAACTCCGATCAGACTGGCGCCCCCCAGCAGCATCAGCGAGCCCACAATAGCGTTGGCCATGCCGCCGCCTTCCTCACCCACCGGCTTGGGAAGCTGCGTGAGAAACGCCCAGTTCAGCTCGGTGATTCCGTTGTGTACTACCGTCCCGAGAATCAGGAACAACGGTACGGTGACCAGTAATGCAGCTAAGCCGATCAGGCCCAGCGCCAGCCCGTTGGTCAACTTGCGGCGGACAGAAATCGCGTTGGTGGTTCTGCTAGGCAAGGGTCCTCGATGGCATGCCGCGGGTAATCGACCAGACCAGAAGGCTGGCCAGCGCGTTCACGATCAGCGTGACTGCAAACAGGATCAGGGCCATCTCCATGAGCGCGCTTAGATATACGTTACCCACTGCTTCGGCAAACTCGTTGGCGACCACGCTAGCCAGGGTATAGCCGGGCGCGAAAAGTGATTTGGCGATCTCCGGCCGGTTGCCGATCACCATGGTTACCGCCATGGTTTCGCCTAACGCGCGCCCAAGCCCAAGGATCACGGCCCCCAGGATTCCGCCGCGCGCGTTCCGCAATACTGACATTCTCAGCATCTCCCATGTGGTGGCCCCCAGCGCCAGCGCCGCTTCACGCTGCTGTCGCGGAACCGCGGTGACGACTTCCCGTGTGATCGAAGCGATGATGGGAAGGATCATGATGGCCAGGATTACGCCCGCTGCCAGCATCCCGATTCCGTACTTCGGACCTGTAAATAGCCCCGTCCACCCGAAATAGGTGCCGAGGAAGGGCTGAACATAACGGCGCAGGAATGGCGCCAGAACAAAGATTCCCCACAAGCCATAGATCACACTCGGGATCGCGGCGAGCAATTCCACCAACAGCGACAAACCTGTACGAATGCTCCGCGGACAGATCTCCGTTAGAAAAAGCGCAGTGCCCACGGAAAGCGGAACCGCCAGAACCAGCGCCAGCAGCGAGGAAACCAGCGTTCCATAGATGGCAGGCAGCGCGCCAAAATCCTCCGCCACCGGGTCCCAGATTTGCTTGGTCAGGAACCTCCACCCGAATTTGCTGATTGAGAGATGAGACTGGCTGACCAGCTCGAAAACGATCAAGCCGACACTGGCCAGCACCGCCAGCGCGCACAGCAGGGCAACAGTCTTAAAGCTGTTATCTGCGAGAACGCTTTCTTTCACGTCCAGGCGCCGCCTGGCCACCACGGAGGGGCCTTGCCCGGCTGGGGGCGAACCCGTATCCGCTTCCGGAGGTTCTGAACAGGGACCTCCGGAAGTTCTCAATCGAGGCAACGTCGGCATGCTTGGAAGCTAACAGAGGAGTGTTAAACCAGTGTTAAAAAACCAAGGGAGCGTCCGTTGCTTTGACGCTCCCTTGGTTGCTCTTGCCTAAGGAACAGGGGAATGGAGGCTCAACTTACGGCAACACGTACCGAAGGCTGAGGAAATCCATGAAGAGGTGCGCGCTCTTGGGTTGTGGGACCGGTGTCACGGCCACAAACCAGGGTTCGCGGTTGAGGTACGAAGCCTGGTTGATCAGCACCAGTGCTCCATATGACGGGTTTTTCCAGAAAGTGTGGACAAGGTCCAGTGTGGGTTCCTGGATGACCCGGTTGTTGCTGTTTGCCGAGCCCGGACCGCCAAAGCCGATGATCTTCGTCGGCGTCTGTGTCGGGTCAAGGAAGAAATTCCGCCCGAAGTAAAACGCACCAACATAGCCCGCCACTTGGGTCTTGGCGCCAAGTTGCCACTCAAAGCCGGCCAGCACGGCCCCGGAGTGGACCACTGAAGGCCTTGCGTTGAAGGTAGTCGGCGTAAGGACAATCGGGGCCACCACGGCGTCAGGCCCCTGGGCGATCATGTAGCGGCCGATCCCAGGCCCGTACATGGCGTTGCCCAGGATCCGGAATTTCTTGGTCAGTTCGAAGTTGGTGGCGCCCATCACGCCGCCACCGACTTTGGTTTCCTTGTTAAACGGAGCAACTGCAGCGGGTAGCCCGGCCGTTTGCGTTGCCACCTTCACAAAAGTGAGTATGCCGCCCGCTTCAAAGTGAAAGTGCTTGTTAGTGCCCAAGTCCCACGCCAGTTTGCTCAGGACATCGGGGAAGACGTTGGGAATGTTGGCCCCTCCGTTAGGATCAAATTGGCCGTTGAGAGTCGTGGCGAACGCCGCCGGGAAAACCACGGTGCCTGCGCTGAATTGCTGGGCGTTTTGCAGTTCCGCTGCCCAGGCGAAGGTCTTGCTGGGGTGCCAGGTCAACCGAAACAGGCCTGCGCGGGTGTAAGGAATGCCCACCTGAATGTTGGCATCTTCGTTCAAAGTGATGGCAAGGTCCTGGGGCAGGGGCGAGACTCCCACGCGGTTCGGGGTCTCCAGACCCCAGGATTGGCCGAACAGGAATTCCCATGTGCCGCGCTTTAGCTGGCCCCAGTACAAGCGCAGACGGAAAGTGTGGGGATTCGAGGTCTGGAACACTGTGGCTGCGTCATTGCCGTTAAAGTCAGCCTCAATATAGCCGGTGATATCGTTGCCCGCATACTTGCCGTTGATTTTTAGGTTGGCTCGGGAATACTGGCCGGTCATGCGGTACTCAGTCAAGTGTCCCGCAGCCTGGTTGTTGAAGGGAATGATCCCGAAGTTGGTTGCGATCGCGGAGCCGGAGTTCGTGGTGCGGAAAACGTTCTCAAAATCCACGAAGCCGCCGGGTGTGAAGTCGGTCCCGCCGATTCGGAACGAGAGCGGCGACTCCTTGGGCTTCTCCACGTCCGCCTGCGGAACCGTGTTGCTTTCAGGCGCGCCCGCGGTGTTCAAAGATGTGCTCACCACCTGCGGCGCGGGGTTCTTTGGTTCTTGCAACTGGCGCTGCAGGGCCTCAAGTTGCTTTTGTTGGTCGGCGATGGCCGCCTGCAAGGCCTTGATTTGGTCGGCGACTTGATTCGTGTCTCCAGCTGGGCTGTTGCTTGGCGGATTGTTCTGGCCAAGTAGAAGGCTGGGGCCCAGCAGCACGAAAAGCATGAATTTAACGAGTTTCATTGATAGCGTTCTCCTCCGCGTCATGGATGGACCAACTGCTGTTCTGCATTTGGTGGTTGCCACTTTGCACTTTGCTGCGCGACCGGACTCCACGGAGGCGCATTGCTTGAAAAGGCTTGGGCCATGCCCGGGCCTTGTCCGCTTTTTCGTCGAGCAATACCGAAAAAATCTTTGTCATAACCTGCATCCCAGCACGCGAACCATTGGCGGCCGCGTGAAGCTGCAGAATGCGCGGGCGGCTTGGGGTCCATGCCCGCCTGAACAAATTTTGTCCAGCAGGTACTCTGGATGCGGCCCATTCAGCTCTGGATGTCCCTTGCTTGAGGGGGGACTGACCGCGATTTTTACGGAGATAGAAATGGAGAAGGGGCAGAGCAAAACCCGGCGGCTGCCGGGCTTTGCTCTCATGGACCGAACAGAAGTTGACTTGCGGCTTGGCTCGTTACTTCTTGGAGTTGGTAGGCTTGGCCTTGATGTCGCGGATTCTGGCCTTGACCTTTTGCGCCACGCTCTTGGGCAGCGGAGCATAATCCAGAGATGCAGTCATGCCCTGGCCCTGGTCTACCATCCAGTTCAGGAAGCCTACAAAGGCTTTGTGCTTGCCTGCGTCATTCCATTCCGCCGGGACCAGAAGCCACGTGAAGCTCGAAATCGGGTACGCATCCTTGCCCGGCGCGTTGGTGATGGAAACGCGGAAATCATCCGGCATCTCCTTCACGGAGGCCGCTGCCGCCGTGGTCGAATCCAGGCTGGCTTTCACGAACTGCCCGGCCGCATTTTGCACGGCGCCGAACGGCATTTTGTTTTGCAGAGCATAGATCAGCTCCACGTAGCCGATTCCGCCTTCCGTTTGCTTGACCATCCCGGAGACGCCTTCATTGCCCTTGCCTCCCAGACCCACCGGCCAATTGACGGAAGTCGCTTTGCCTACCTTGTCCTTCCAGGCGGAACTGACCTTGGAGAGGTAGTCAGTGAAAATGTAGGTGGTGCCGCTTCCGTCAGAACGGTGCACCACGACAATGTCAGTGTCCGGGAATTTCACTCCGGGATTGGCCTTGGCCAGCCGGGGATCGTTCCACTTCTTGATGTTGCCCAGGAAGATGTCAGCCAGCACATCTGGCGTGAATTTCAGCTCGCCGTTCACGCCGGGGATGTTGTAGGTGGGGACTACCGCGCCAAGCACGGTGGGGATATGCAAAACCTTAAAAGGCGTAGACGAGAGTTGTTCATCGGTCATGGGACCGTCACTGGCGCCGAAATCCACGGTTTGCGACTTGAGTTGGGCAATACCTCCGCCGCTGCCAATCGATTGGTAGTTGATCCGCACTTCCGGGTGCGCCGTGTGGTATGAGCTGAACCACTTCTGGTAAATGGGATTGGGGAATGTGGCGCCTGCGCCGTTCAGGTTCGTCTGCGCCACGGCGCTCGCCGCCAGCAGCGCCAACATCAGTGCACTGAAGAATTTGAGCCGCATTGTGCCTCCTGTATCGTTTGAGCAAATGGCTTCACACGGCCACTTATAGGTCACCTTTGTTACAAACTGATTAAAAGGCAGTGAATAGAGAATGAAAACCGCTGTGCTGAACATAAGGACACGGCGTGGGTTTAAGGCCGCAAGATTTTGTTGGGAAGCCTTTCAAGCTTTCAGCAAGTTGAAGAAGAAGGTTGACCCGTGTCCAACCGCGCTTTCTACTCGCACCGCTCCTCCATGGTTGAGGACGATGTGCTTCACGATGGCCAGTCCCAGTCCGGTGCCGCCGGATTCCCGGGAGCGGGCCTTGTCCACCCGGTAAAAGCGCTCGAAGATCCGAGGCAGATGCTCCGACGCGATCCCCGGACCAAAGTCGCGGACGTAGAATTCCACGGCCTCCGCCTGCGCCGTGGCGCCGATCACCACTTTCTTCCCGCTCTGCGCGTAGCGTGCCGCGTTGCTGATCAGATTGGCAAAAACCTGGTGAATGGCATATAGATCAGCCACTACGGAAACGTCCGGGACGGGGTCGATCTCAATTTCCATTCCGGCTCCCTGAGCAGTTTCCTGCATGGAAGCCGCGGCTTCAGCGATAAGCTCCCGTGCCGCATGAGGGTGGAACTCGTATTTTTCTTCCCCTGATTCCACGCGGGCCAGAACCAGCAGATCATCCGTGAGCCGGCCCATCCGCTCGGCGTTGCGCCGGATCACTTGCAGAAACTCGCGTGCTCCCCCGCCGATTTCATCCCCTTCCAGCAGCGTTTCTGCGTATCCCCGGATCGAGGTGAGCGGCGTCCGCAGCTCATGGGAAACGTTGGCGATGAAGTCCCGCCGCGTCTTCTCCACGCGCTCAATCTCGGAAAGATCATGCAGCACGCTGACCACGCCGCCGTTGGGCAGGGGTTCTGCGGTCATGGAAAACGAGCGCCTTCCGGAAAAGGAGGTGACGATCGCGCTTTCCCGCTTCTTTGATTTCAGCGCGGCGCTCATGGTGGCCAGAAAATCAGGATGGCGAACCAGTTCAGTGACCGGCGCCCCCATTTCCACCCGCCGGTGCACGATGCTCTGCATGGCCTGGTTGGCCCACAAGACCTTGAGCTCCGCCGAGACGGCAATGACTCCTTCATTCATGCTGTTGAGCAGGGCCTCAAGCTGGGCGCGGCTTTCGCGGACGTTGTCAAAATTCTCCTGCAAGCGTCGCGCCGTCCGGTCCAGCGCCATCGCCACCTGGCCGAGCTCATCGGCACTGCTTTCCGCGATGCGTGCCGATAGGTCCCCTGTGGCCACTTGCTCGGCAAAGCGTACGATCCGTTTCAACCGGACAGAAACTCTTTGTGCGATTGCCAGGGCCAGAAGCAGGGCGAACGCCAGGGCCAGCGAGGTTGCTTTCAAAAGACTGCTTCTAATATCGGAGATCTGTGCCCGGAACACGGCGAGTGGAAAGGCGAGCCTCGCTACCTTGTCTCCGCTGGGGACGGCCACGTACAGGAATTCCACGCCAACCGTATGGCTGAGGCGCATGTTGGAGCCGGTTTTGCCCGCCAATGCGGCGGCGACCTCTGGGCGGCCTGCATGGTTTTCCATGGATTTTGGATCGGCCTCTGTATCGGCCAGCACCGTGCCGTCGTGGGCGATCACAGTAACTCGCGTCTCTGTAATCCGGGACTCGTCTTCCGCCATCTGTTGCAGGGCGTGTCCCTTGTCGTTCTCA
>DASVFK010000375.1:0-4054 GCA_036380095.1 Candidatus Angelobacter sp.
TTCTGGTCCTTCACGCGCCGGCTCAGGGTCTCCAGGGCGTAGCCGATGAAATTATCATTGAGCGATGCCGTGCTGTTGCCGGCCAACGCCTGCTCCAGCGCCTGCCACGCAGCGCCATAGTCGCGCGCGATGGCCTTCTCCGTGGTGTCTTCAAGCTGCCGTGGCGCCGCGTTGGCCGCGTTCAGGCGCACCACCGGCTTGCTATCGGCCAGCATCTGCCTGAGCGGCAGCATCACGGCAAAAACCAGCAAGGCCGCGGTTGGCACAAGCAGGCGTGCGCACTTCGTCGTCATTTGCCGCTCCCTAAACGCAGTTCGTTGCCCAGCACCACGCCGGAAGCAACGGTGATGTTAGCTTTGTCCGCGGCAGGCAGCTCTGCACGGGCGATTCCTTTCTTGATCCGCGCATCCACCACGCTCTTGCCGGTCGAGTCCGTCTGGGTAAAGGTCACGATGGTCCCATCCGGCAGCGGGTTCCCGGTGCAGTCGCGGATGGGATCGGTTTCAAGGACAATCTGGTCTTTCTTCTTTTCCACGACATGCATGCGCAGATTGCAGGCTTCAGACGCCACCTGCTGCACCACGCGCCGCACGGTAGTTTCACCCAACGCAGCCACAAACTCCGCAGCGCCTGCCTTAGGCGCAGAAGAACTCTTCACCCAGGCGACTCCGTTGCTGCTGTTGGCCGTGTGGGAAGTCCCCACGCCGCCCACGGCCAGGCTGAATTTCACCTGCGCCGGCTGCAGCACCAGGTTCTGGTTCTTGTCGAAGACAAAGGCCACGCCGCTGATCACTCCTGGTTTGTTCACCGGCACGCGTGAAGGTCGCGCGAGAAAGTTCAGGCCCTCGGCTTTTCCTGGCTGCACCCAGAACGCCTGCGACAGCGTAGTGCCGCCTTGGCGAAGCAGGGCGATCCATCGGCCTGCATAACGCAGCTCTTCGCCTTTGATCTGGACCTCATCGCCCAGGCGCACGCTGCGCTTGATGACTTGGCCGGGCCCGATGAGGTAGAGCGTGGCCTCGCCGCTGCCAGTTGTCGGAATATTGAGCGGCTCCCCGGCCACGGCGTTGGCCGGAACTTTGAGTTCCGCGGCGCGCGCCCAGTCCGCGGCCACCCAGCAAGTGAGCACCAGCAATAGGAACAACAAGAGCTTGCGCATCGGCTACTCCTGGCGGTTCAGGCTGTACTGATTTACGGTGACGCGATAGCTGTGGACGTTGGCCGCCAGATCATCGCGCAGGTCCACGGCGAAGGGCTGCGGCGTCTGCGGCAACAACGCGTGGTCCACGTAACCATCGGAGACCCAGATGACTTTGCCGGCGTTGTCATAAAACGTGGCCAGCACGTGAGGGATGTTGACCGTCTGCCCGCTCTCGTTCACCAACTCGCCTTTGAGTACCGTCCTTCCTTTTGCGTCTTTCTCGATGCGCTGATGCATTACGCCGATCACGGGATCGGCCGCCGCCGGCACCAGCATGGAATCGGGCTTCATGCGCGCTTGCTTCAAGTCAGCGAACTTCACGCCGGGGAAGTCGATGCGATAGGGTGAGACCTCCTTGGGCAGCAGCACGTGCGAGGTTTTGTCGAAGCTGCTCTCGTAGGCCAGGTCGCGTCCGTCTTTGCCCACGAGAGTCGCGCCCACAGAGACGAACGCTGGCACCGTGTCCTCATTCACCATCTCTCCCAGGAGCGTAACGCCGTTGGCCTGCTGCACCGGGTTCATGGAGAGGATGCGAACGCGCGGGTTCTCCACGTTTTGCGCGCCCCAATCGTCGCCTGGGCCACGCCAGATCACATCCCAGCGGAGGTAGTTCACGGGGATCACCTGCGGCGGCACGGAAGGCCGCTTCTCGGCGCTCCACACCACTTTCCACTGGCCGTTTTCTTTCACCGTTTTGAGATCACGCGTGTCATAGAACGCGCCCACGGCGGTGGAGTACTTCAACTCCGCGCGCACCAGCGCTTCACTGTCAGATTCGCGCATCGGCCGCGTGTTAAAGCTCTCGAGCTGCGAGTAGGTGCGCAGGCTCCCGTCGCGGCCCATCAGATCACGGGCAAACGTTTGCTGGTCGATGTTGCTGGAGCCGGCGATGTAAGAGTAAGCGCCTTTCCAGTTGCGCCCCTGCACGTTGCTCAACATGGCTTGCACCGCGCCTTCCGGGCTGGAAGCAGGCGCGGTGGAAGTGCGATGAATGGCGCCCACGGCCACCAGCGCTACCGTCAACACGGCGAAGATGATGGGAAGCGTGTAACTTCTCATCGCGCCTCCTTGAACACCGGCTCTGCTTTGGCGGACGGGAACTCATAGGTTTCCGCGCGCTTGCGTTTGTCCGGCAAGAAGAACATCAGCAACAACGCCAGAACGCTCACGCCGATGGGGAGCGTACCCCACATCAGTCCCTCGTTCGGCGTGGGTCTCATGCTTTCCTGGTAGGGAGTGGGCCGGGCGGGCGGGATGCCATCCTTGACCCACAGAGAAATTGATCCGCGATCGTAGACTTCTTCTTTGCGCCAGCCGGCAAACGCCACCAGCGGCTCATAGAACCTATCGTGGATGAAAATGTATTTCAGCCCGTATTGGTCAGCGTGCTTCAGGACGGCGCGCAGCGACTCCATTCCGGCCGAGCCGAAATACTTTGCGTTGGTGAGCTGGGCGGAGCCGTAGCTGGTGAGTTCCGGCAGCAGGCGGGCGGAATTGTAGTCGCCGTCCACGCTGCTCGCGGTGGTGTAGGTGGAAACCTCATCGAGTTTTGACGTGGCGAACCCCAGCGCGATGTAGCGGAACTTGTCGTGGCCGTCACGATTGAGGAAAGAGACCACTTCCCCAACATTGAAAGGCGGATCGTGGGTGACATGGTACACCGGCCAGGAAACGGCCAGCCCGCAGGTCAGCGCCGCCAGCGTGCCCACAGCAAAGATGGCTTTGCTCCCGTAATGGTCAATCAGCTCCGCAACTCCCAGACCAATGATCGGCAGCGCCATCACATTGGCCAGAAGAATGAAGCGTTCGTAGGTCAGCACTTCAAACGCGCGGCCCAGCAGCAGCCGGGGGACAGGCGTGGTGCCGCCCAGGGCGAACAACATCGCCACCCAAAAACCGATGAACAGAGGACGCAGCCGGTACTCGCGCAGCCCGCGGACAAAGATGAACGGTAAGGCCAGGATGATGGCGCCCCAGGGAATCACAAAGTAGTTCATCGCCCACTGCGGCTCCAGGATGTAGTTGCTGCGGCTGGCGTGGGGAATGGGCATCTGCTTGATCGGATTGCGCAACAGCGACATCCAGAACGGCATCAGCACCACGAAAATTCCGGCCAGCGCCAGCACCGCGAAGATCGCCGTGCGGCCGATCACACCGCCCAGGCTTGCATCCGCGCTCTCGCGCTTGCGGTCCATGATGGCCATGGCCACCACAGGCATAGCAAAGATGAAGCTGGAAAAAATCAGGGTCACATGGTGGGCGGCGGCGGCGGCAAAAAGCAGCACCAGTCCTTTGATCAGCGCGCGCCAATTCGCCTCGCGCGCCCACTCGTAGTAGTAAGGCAGGGCCAGCAGATAAAGCGGCGCAGCCCACGTGGTGGAGAGCTGGCCCGCGTTGTAGACCAGAAACGCCAGCGATCCCAGCAGCACGCTGCCCACAGCGGCGTAGCTGGCGGCGCGCTCGTCCACCCAGATGCGCGCGTAACGATATACGCCGATAGGCAGCAGCAGGATGGCGACCAACTGCACCAGCATGTAAGCCAGGTTAAGGCCCATCACATGCGAAAAAAGCGCCATCCACTGTTGTTCCATGGGCGGATACGTAGTCTGCGAGAAACCCGTAAACTGCTTTTCATTCCATGGATCAAACCAGTGCTGCGCGTAATGCGAGGCGAAGAACTTGTGCAGATTGGCGTCATAAGAGCCGTTGGGCACTTGCAGCAGCAGCAATGGGCCATGCACCAACAGCGCCAGCAGCAATATCCAGCTCAAGGGAATGGGCCGACTGAACGCAGGGACCGCCCGGGCGGCTGCGAGGGATGGGGAACTCATGCCAGGGACCTCCGCGCTTGCA
>DASVFK010000376.1:0-12326 GCA_036380095.1 Candidatus Angelobacter sp.
GAAAGCGGTCTCACCCTGCTGGAAAAGCTCAGGATAGAGACGGCCAGTAACGGTCCCGGGATCAAGGCTGAGCATGGTGCGCAGCGTGATCTGGCCGGGGCCGAGCTTGTGCTGCGCCATGGGCATGAACCAGCTTGTGGCAAAGAACTTGTCCCCGCCGCGAGGCCCGCTCTGTTGCTGCAGATTCAGAGAAACGTTGAAGTGAAACATGAAGTTCCAGCTGCCAGCGCTCTTCATGATCATGGGCGTCGCGGCGGAATTGGGCTCGGCGCTGGTGCCAGGCGTGGCGTGGTGCATGATCTCTTCGATGAAGTCGGGCGCTTGGGTGGAATGGTCGTGCTGCATCCCCGGCATGTTCATGGGGGCAGGCTGCTGCGGTGGTTGCCCTGGCTGCTGCGCGGGAGTTGGATGCGTGTGTTGGTGCTCTAAGCTTCCTGCTTCCTGGGCGTCGGAACGTGATGAGGTGGTCGCTAGAAACAGTGCGACGACAAGTAAAACAATTCGCGGCTGCATAAAACCCGTTCTAATGAAAGATCAAGGATCAAAGACACTGGGCTCCGCACCCGACATCGGCGGGCCCGCGTAGTCAGGAAATAGGACGGATTCAGATGCGCAGGATGCGGAATCCGGGTGGAGCGGCGGTGCTGTCAGGTGTGTGGGGTTGCTCGTTGCTTCTGGCGCTAAGTTGAACCGTGCCAGCGGCCAACTTTTGACCAAGGATTGAGGGAACCGGAGGAGTGTAGCGCTCGGAAAGCATGGCCCCCTCAGAGCGTCCTGCAACGCAGCACTTCGGGTTTGAAGCCGGCGATTGGGGAACAGGCGAAGAGTGATGGCAGCCCGAAGGCGCGGGGGCGCTCTGTGGAACGTCCGGAATGGCGACGACCGCGGCAGCACAGAAGACCGGCGACAACATGCCAAAAAGCAAGAGGATTGCAGTTGCTTCTGCGCCGAATTGTGTCGCGTGTCGCATTGATCGCGGCTAACTGATTATCTCGCCTTCGGCGTTCCAAGCCACGTAGGTCGTGCTCTATCTCATGATAAATGAGGCACCGCGGTCCTGCAGGGAGCTTTTCACAATCGCCGGAATGTTCCATATACAATCGCTTTGCTTGATGGGGAGGTCCCGCTTGTTGCCGAAACAACCAGCAATCATGATGCGAGTATTTGCCGGGGCTTGTTTACTCATGGTCGTTATGACGGCTGTAGCACAGCAAACTTCACCGGTATCCACGCAGGCGCCGCTCACGTTGACTCTGCAAGATGTCTTGAAGCGTGCCCGCGCCAACAGCGTGCCAGTTCAGGCCGCGTTCACTGACCAGGCCCTGGCTCACCAGGACAAAGTCCAGGCGCAGTCGGCGTTGCTGCCCAGCGTGACCTATAACAACGCTTACATCTTCTCCCAAGGCACGGGAAGCACCCAGGTGACCGGCGCGAACCAACCCACGAACGTCGCCGCGCCGCGGTTCATCGCCAGCAACGCAGTGCATGAGTACCTGAGCCAGGGCGTGGTGCAGCAGGTTGTTGGTTATGGACTGGTTTCCGATTACCGCAAGAGCAAGGCTCTGGAAGCTGTGGCGCGGGCCAAGGCAGAGATCGCAGCGCGCGGCCTGGTGGTGACCGTAGTCCAAAGCTATTACGGGTTGATCGCAGCGCAGCGCAAATATGCCAACGCGCAGCAGGCCGCGACAGAAGCCGAGCGCTTCCTCAGCTTGAGCCGCAAACTAGAGAACGGCGGCGAGGTGGCGCATGCGGACGTGCTCAAAGCGCAGATCCAGTTCCAGGACCGCCAGCGCGACCTCCGCGAAGCCCAGCTCGCCATGGACAAGGCCCGGCTGGAGCTGGCCGTACTGATCTTCCCTGACTTCAACCAGAACTTTGCCGTAGTAGACGATACCCAGCTTGCACCTCCTCTCCAGTCCTTTGACGAGGTCGTCCGCTTGGCCCAGACACGCAACCCGGAGCTGCGCGCTTTTTCCGCATCATTGCAGGCGGCGCAATATGAGGTTTCAGCTTCGCGTGCCGGCTACCTTCCTGACCTGACGCTGAACTACTTCTATGGCATCGACGCACCGAACTTTGCCGTGAACAATCCGGACGGGTTCAGAAACCTGGGTTATTCTGCTTCGGCCACCTTGAACATCCCGATATGGAACTGGGGCGCCACTAAGAGCAAAGTGACGCAGGCCGATTTGCGGCGCAAGCGGGCGCAGCGGGAGTTATCACTGGCGCAGCGCAAACTCCAGGCGGACATGCGAGAGCTTTATGCCGAGGCCGAAGCGGCACGCGCCGAGTTGGACTTGCTGAAAAGTTCGGCCGAGCTGGCGGCGGAGAGCCTGCGCCTGACCACCTTGCGTTACCAGGGCGGGGAAGCCACAGTGCTGGAGGTGGTGGATGCGCAGAACACCCTGACCCAGGCGCGCAACGCCTACAATGACAGCGAATTAAGGTACCGCCTGGCGCTAGCCAACTTGCAAACGCTCACAGGTACAATGTAAGTCTGAACTCTATGGCCCCCAAGAATGGAGTTTTTTCGGCACCCGCGTTTGCCTTGGGCCTGGTCTTGAGCTTTGCCGCTGGGTGCAGCAAGGCCGACAAGGACCCCAAGCCTGAGGTCACGGTGCAGGCCGTGGCCGCGCGCAACGCGGATATTTCTCGCGTGGTGAGCGCCGAGGCCATCCTCTTTCCCATTGCCCAGTCGGCGATCACTCCCAAGATCAACGCGCCGGTCAAGAAGTTTTTCGTCACCCGCGGCCAGAAGGTGAAGCAAGGCCAGCTTCTGGCGGAACTGGAGAACCGTGACCTTTCCGCGGCCGCCATGGATAACAAGGGCGCATTTGAACAGGCCGAGGCGCAATATGAAACCAGCGTTGGTGCCACGCTGCCGGAAGAGATCCAAAAAGCCGAGCTGGGCGTGCAGACCGCGCAGCAGGAACTGGAGGCGCAGCAGAAGCTTTACAGCAGCCGGGACGACCTGTACAAGCAGGGTGCGCTGCCGCGCAAAGAGTTGGACGCGGCGGGGGTCAGCCTGGCCCAGGCCAGGAGCGCGTACAACATCGCGAAGAAGCACCTGGATGCATTGAATGCGATCGGGAAGCAAGATGCGCTCAAATCCGCCGGCGGGCAATTAACTTCAGCCAAGGGCAAAATGCTGGCCTCGCAGGCGCAACTGGCCTATTCCGAGATTCGCAGCCCGATTGACGGCGTAATCACCGATCGTCCGCTGTATCCAGGAGAAATGGCGTCAACCTCCGCGCCGCTGTTGACGGTGATGGACGTTACCCAGGTGATTGCCAAGGCCCATATTCCGCAATCCGATGCCGTATTGCTGCGCAAAGGGGACAAAGCCAGCCTGGCGCTTCCCGGGCTGGACCAGAGCATTCCCGGCGCGGTCACATTGGTGAGCCCGGCTCTCGATCCCGGCAGCACCACGGTAGAGATCTGGGTGCAGGCCACCAATCCAAACCAGCAGTTGCGCCCAGGCATGACGGCCCAGCTTTCCATCACAGCGCAGACCGTGCACGGCGCCCTGGTGGTTCCGCCCTCCGCGCTGCTGAACGCCAACGGGGCTTCGGACCGGGCCCAGGTGATGGTGATCAACGCGCAGAGTGAAGCCCAGAGCAGAGAGGTGCGAGTGGGCATCCAGTCACCGGAAGAAGTCCAGATCGTTTCCGGCCTCAAGGCGGGCGAGCAGGTGGTGAGCCAGGGAGCATACGGGTTACCGGACAAGACGCGGGTCAAAATAGAAAAGCCCGATACCGCAGAGACAACGGACGAAAAACCCGCCGGCGCCGGCAAGAGCGACAAAGATTGAACGATGGCCGACGAACCAAGAACCACCAACCACATGGCCGATTCCATCCCGGATAGACGCTACTGGTTTGCGCGGAATTCGCAGTCGATCTTGTTTCTGATTGTGGTGGTTGCGCTGGCGGGTGGTTATCTGGCTTTTACCATCCCGATTTCGGTTTTTCCCAACACTGATTTTCCCCGCATCGTCATTGCCATCGATAACGGAGTGATGCCGATAGACCAGATGGTGGTCACCATCACGCGCCCGGTGGAGCAGGCGGTGAACAGCGTGCAAGGACTTGAGTCGGTCCGCTCCATCACCAGCCGCGGATCGGCCGAGGTGGACCTGTTCTTCAACTGGAACGTGGACATGTTCCAGACGCTGCAGCGGGTGAACGCGGCACTGGCGCGAATGGAATCGGAGTTGCCGCCGGGCACGAAGATTGACACGCACCGGCTTACCTTCGCGTCGTTCCCTATTCTCGGCTACAGCCTGACCGCGGACAACGTGCCGCAGACGCAACTGTGGGAGATGGCGACTTATGACATTGCACCGCGGCTGAATCGCATGAACGGCGTGGCCACGGTAGTGGTGCAGGGAGGCCAGGAGCCGGAATTTCAGATCATGCCCGATCCGGCCAAGCTGCTGGAGGCGTCGCTCACCGTCACTGACATCTTGAACGCGGTGAAGGCCAGTAATCTGATTGATTCCCCGGGTCTGTTTGAGCGCAACCACCAGCTTGTACTCGGCCTGGTGAGCGGGCAGGCGCGCACCCCGGAAGAGCTTGCGCAGGTGGTGGTGAAGGGCACCCAGGCGGGGATTCCGGTCCGCATTGGCGACGTGGCTACAGTGCAACGTGCGGTGAAACCGGTCTATACGATTGTGCGGGCTGACAGCAAACCGGCGGTGCTGATCAACATCAACCGCCAGCCGGACGGCAACACGGTGGCGGTGGCGGATGAAGTCCGCAACGAAGTGGAGGCGATCCGCAAGTCGCTGCCGCCAGGAATCCACTTGGAGAGTTTCTACGACCAGTCAGGAATTGTGCGCGACTCCATCGGCAGCGTGCGCGACGCCATCCTGATCGGCCTGGTTCTTTCTTCACTGGTGATCATCGTTTTCCTGCGTGACTGGGGCAGTTCGCTGGTAGCGGGGCTGGTGATTCCGATCACCGTGCTGGTAACGTTCATCGTCTTGAAGCTGCTGGGACAAACATTCAACCTGATGACGCTGGGCGGACTGGCGGCAGCCGTGGGGCTAGTGATCGACGATGCGATTGTGGTGGTGGAAAACATCGTGCTGCATCGTGACGCGGGAGAAGGGAAGCTGGAAGCGATCCAGAGCGCACTTTCGGAGATTACGGCGCCGTTGGTTGGCTCCACGCTCACGCCGATTGTGGTTTTTCTGCCGCTGATCGCGATCACCGGAGTGACCGGCACGTTTTTCCGTTCGCTTGCAGTGACCATGAGCGCGGCGTTGCTCACGTCGCTGGTGCTGGCCGTGACGTGGACGCCAACCTTGAGCCAATTCCTGATTCGTCGCAAAGAGCGGGTGGAAGCGAACGCGGAGGCGCTGGACATTGACCATGAAATGCGGCGGATGATGGAAGCTGAGGAGCAGTCCACGCGGGGGTTTTTCCGAGTCATCACTTTCTATGAACGCTGGCTGCGCCGGGCGCTGGAGCACCCGCGCTGGCTGGTCGCGGGCTGCGGCGTGCTGGTGGCGATCGCGGGCCTCGCATATTTTGCGCTGGGATCGGATTTGCTGCCAGAGATGGATGAAGGCGGCTTTGTGGTGGATTACATCACTCCACCGGGCAGCTCGCTGGACGAGACCAACCGCATCATTTCCCACATTGAGAAGATACTGCGCCGTGTCCCGGAAGTGGAAAGCACATCGCGGCGCACCGGCCTGCAACTGGGGCTGGCGGCGGTGACGGAAGCCAACACAGGCGATATCTCCGTGAAGCTCAAGGCCAAGCGCAGCCGTGACATCGAAGAAGTGATAGCGGACGTGCGCTCCACCATCGCCAAAGAAGAGCCTGCTGTGGACGTTGAGTTCATCCAGGTATTGCAGGACATGATCGGCGATCTGACCAGCGCACCCGAACCTATCGTGATCAAGCTGTTTGCCAACGATCCAAACTTGCTTGAGCAGCAAGCGCCGCGCGTGGCGGATGCTATTTCCAAGATTGAAGGCGTGGTGGACCTGAAGAACGGCATCGAGAACACCATAAGCGGGCCGGCGACGACATTCAAGGTGAATCCCACAGTGGCAGCCAAGGCCGGCTTTACCGCAGAAGAAGTTTCCACCGATGCGCAAGCCATCCTGCAAGGTGTTCCCGCGGCTGCGCCGTTGGTGGCGAACGATCGCGCGTACACTATCCGCGTGCGTTTTCCGGAGCAGGACCGCAGCTCAATCCAAGCCATGAGCGGCATGCTCCTGACCAGCTCCACAGGCAAGACCGCCACACTGGGAACGCTGGCCAGCATTGTGGAGCTTCCCGGACAAACGGAGATACGGCGGGAAAATCTGCAACGCGACGTGGAAGTGACCGCGCGCCTGGAGGGTGTGAGTCTGGGAACGGGCATTTCCAGAGTGAAGCAGGTTGTCGCCGGCCTGAAGCTGCCCCCGGCCATCCGGGTTGAGTATGGCGGGACCTACCAGGAACAACAGAAGTCATTTCGCGACCTGGCGATTGTGCTGCTGCTGGCGGTTGTTCTGGTGTTTACCGTGCTGCTGTTTGAGTTCCGCAACTTCGCCGCGCCCACGGCCATCCTGGCTTCAGCGTTGCTTTCAACGGTCGGAGTTTTTCTGGCGCTGCTGGTGACGCGGACCACGTTCAACGTAGCGTCATTCATGGGCGTGATCATGGTGATCGGCATTGTGGCCAAAAACGGCATTCTGCTGCTGGACGCCAACCAGAAGTTCGCCCACGCCGGATTTGAGCCGGAAGAAGCCATGATCCAGGCCGGGGGAAGACGCTTGCGGCCTATCGTGATGACCGCCCTGGCTACCATGGCGGGCATGCTGCCGCTGGCGTTCGCCCTGGGGGCAGGATCGCAGATGCTGCAGCCGCTGGCCATTGCCGTGATCGGCGGGATTTTGATCTCGATGGCGCTCTCGCTGATCGTGACGCCAGCAGTGTATTTCTACCTGACCGGGAAGCAACGGGCAGCGATAAATTAAGATGCTTTGCGATTATATTTTTCCGCGGCCCAGCCGCCACAAACTATTGAACCCATTACCTAGGTGTGGTCTTCAATTAAGAGAATTAATGGTTTAGGAGCAACAAACCCCATTGCGAACGGCAGAGTAGCAGGGGTATAGTCACAGTGAAAATGCGGCGTTTCTGGTCCATTACGACGATTCTGGCGTTGGTGGCAGCGATGCTTGCTCCAATGACAGGAGCCGCCATGGAGGCAGCGCATCCCATGGGATGCCCCAGGACAGCAGCGCACAGCGAACATCAGAAAAGCCATGCTATGAAGGCGCACGCGCACCATTGCGGAGCGATGCATGAGGAGCATGCGCCGGAGCCGGCTTCGCCAGGCAGCAGCATAAGCGGCCTTGAGAAGAGCTGCCCGATGGATTGCTGCGTCCAAGGCAGCCTGCCCAACGCTTCCGCGGTTGCGGCATTTTCCTTGATCCTCCAACTGGCCGTCAGTGACGCGGAACTCCACCTTGTTCCCATCATCTTCGTCAGCGCCGGCTTTTCTTCCCATACCGATCGCGGCCCTCCCACAGCGTAATTCTTCGTCCTGGCCGGAGCGGTTCCTGCTGTTTCAGAGGAATATGTAACTCCGTCCTTGTTCCGATCTCCTTTACCTACATCTGGATTGCATTGTTCTCGAGGTAAGTAGCTCAAGTTCCTTGCGCGAGCTAATCCGCGATGAGAGTAAAGGCTGACGGTTCTCTGCAAAGCATGGAACGGGTCTTGAAGAGGAAGAAGCAATGATGAAGCGATGGATAGGAATCATGAGCGTGCTGGCCCTGTTGGCGCCGGTGCAGGTGTTTGCCTCAGTTTTCGGTACGGTCAAGGCGATTGTGCACGACCCTCAGCATCGGCCGGTGCAAGGGGCCCAGGTGGTGGTGAAGAGCCGCACGTCGCAGCTCCAACAGACGGGTGTCACCAACGAAGAGGGCATCGCCACCCTGATGAAGCTGCCGGTAGGAGCTTATGACATTACGGTGACCGTGCCAGGCATGGTAGCGGGACAGCAAGCGGCCACCGTGATTTCAGACAGCGTGCTGGAACTGCATTTTGCCATGACTTTGGCTGCGCGCCAGGAGTCCGTGGAGGTAAAGGCGGAGCCGCAGGTGGTGAACCCGGCTTCTTCCACGCCCACCACGCTGGTGAGCCGCACCGAGATCGCGGAAACCCCGGGCGTTGATGGCGCCAACTCCATGAAGATGATTACGGATTTTGTCCCCGGCGCCACCATGGTCCACGATCAACTGCACGTGCGCGGTGGACACCAGGTGACCTGGGCGATTGATGGCGTGCCGGTGCCCAACACCAACATCGCCACCAACGTGGGGCCGCAGTTTGATCCCAAGGACATTGATTACGTTGAGGTGGAGAGGGGCAGCTTTTCCGCCGACATGGGCGACCGCACTTTCGGTGTGTTCAACGTGGTAACGCGTTCCGGGTTCGAGCGCTCGCGCCAGGGAGAGCTGGTGACCAGCTACGGCAGCTACAACAGCACGGACAACCAGCTCAGCTTTGGCGACCACAATGACAAGTCGGCGTATTACTTCAGCATCAACGGCAACCGCACGGACCACGGGCTGGAAACGCCAACGCAGGCCAACCTGCACGACCGGTCAGCAGGCGGCGGGGCCTTTACGTCGCTCATCTTCAACGTCACGCCGAAGGACCAGCTCCGCGTGGTGGGCGCGGCGCGCATGGACCGCTTCCAGGTGCCCAACGATGCTGACCTGCAGGCCGCAGGCGTCCGCGACCGCGAGCGTGAGCAGGACGTCTTCGGCAGCTTCTCCTGGGTACACACCGTCAATTCCAGTGTGCTGTTTACTCTGGCGCCTTCCTATCACTTCAACCGCGCGGCCTTTGAAGGCCTGGGCGACACGGATAACCGGATTGTCACCACGGACAATCGCGCTTCTTCGTACCTCGGCGGCCAGGCATCCTTGCGTGTAGTGAAAGGCCGCCACAATGCCAGCGTGGGCCTCTACGGCTTTGCCCAGCATGACAATACGATGATCGCTCTCACGGGCAACAGTATTGACGATACGACCGATCCGCCGACGATTACGCCGGTGAGCGTTCCGTCCACACGGGTCAAGGCCAATGGCGGCCTGGAAGCTATCTGGGTGGAAGACCAGTTCAAAGCTGCGAAGTGGCTGGCGCTCAACGGCGGCCTGCGCCTCACGCATTTCTCGGGACTGGTAACGGAAAACGTGGTCAGCCCGCGCGTGGGAGCGGCCATTGAAATCCCGCGGCTGCACTGGGTGCTGCGCGCGGCCTATAGCCGTTTCTACCAGCCGCCCCCGCTGGATTCGATATCAACGGACATCTTCACGGCTGTGGACCCGGCCTCAGGCTTCCTGCCGCTCAAAGGGGAACGTGACGAGCAGCACGAGTTCGGCCTGACCATTCCCGTTCGCGGCTGGGCGCTGGACTTTAACCAGTTCCGCACCGGCGCGCATAACTTTTTCGATCACGACGCTATTGGCAACTCAAACCTGTTTTTCCCGTTGACCATTGAAGGAGCGCGTATCGTGGGCTATGAAGCTTCCGTGCGCTCGCCCCGCCTCTTTAACAAGCTGAACCTGCACGTGGCGTTCTCGCACCAGACGATTGAGGGCTCGGGCGCGGTCACGGGCGGATTGACTGACTTCGCGCCGCCGGAGGCAGCGCCGTTTTTCCTGGACCATGATCAGCGCAACACGCTGAGCACGGGCTTCACGGCCACTCTGCCGCGTAAAGTGTGGTTTTCCGGCAACGTGACTGCGGGTTCGGGTTTTCTAAACGGCGATGGCCCGGCGCATCTGCCGGCGTATGCAACGCTTGACCTGGCCGTGGGGCGCGACTTCGGCGAGAAATGGTCAGCCCGATTGTCTGCCACCAACATCGCGGACAAGCGTTACTTCATCGACTTGAGCAACACCTTTGGCGGTTCGCACGTGAGCGACCCGCGGATGGTGGCGGTGCAGGTGAAATATAGATTTCATTATTAGGGTTTGAAACTTTGAGTCTATCTGGATTTGTGGTGCAGCCGAATTTGCAAAACACTAATCGCAAGTTTCCGTAATTTTATGGATGCAACTCGTGCGCCCCGACAGGGTTAACTTTGGCGGCGCAGGTAAAATGAAGTCCACAACATTGAAGGATGGGGTGAGATGAAGAAGTCACTTTTGTTGATGATGGCAGTCATGGCTCTGGCGGCCTCCACGCTGGCTGCGGGGGACAAGCCGGAGATGTCGCCCGCGAAGAACATCATGCAGAACGCCGCGGGCACGCCCGAGTTGAGCACGCTGGTCGCTGCGATCAAAGCGGCCGGCCTGGAGAAGATGCTGGAGGGTCCCGGCCCCTACACGCTCTTTGCGCCCAAGAACGACGCTTTCACCGACCTGCCCAAAGGCACCTGGGAAACCCTGATGAAGCCGGAAAACAAAGAGCAGTTGAAGAAGGTGCTCCAGTTCCATATCGTCGCCGGCAAGTGGACCACGGACGACCTCAAGAAGAAGATCGCGGAAGGCAAAGGCGTGTTTGACATCACTACGGTCGAGGGCGGCAAGCTGCACATCGCCGACCACAACGGCATGCACCTGATGCTGCGCGACGATGACGACGATATGGGGATGTTCAACTCCTGGGACCTGGCTCAGTCCAACGGCGTGATTCATGTGATTGATAACGTGATGATGCCGAAACCGTAAGGACCTTACCGCGGATTCACGCGGATGAACGCTGATAATCCAGATTCAATGGAGACGCAGAGCCACGGAGACGAAAACTGCGGTGTGTGAATTCTAGGTCGTCTTCTTCTTCAGCAGCAGCCCGGCCACAAACGCGGCCACGCCCGCCAGAAGCCATTCGATCCGCCAGATCTGGACGGCCTGCCAGTCAACCAGGTTGTTGGCGGTGAAAAGGAAGCCGGTGAAGGCCGCCGCGATCACACAGGCACATCCGATGACGAAGGCTACCAGTGAAGCCGTGCTTTGACCCAGAGCGTCGCGCAGGGAAGCGTAGTCAAACCAGGCGCGCAAGCCGATAGTAGTGGTGTCTGCCAGGTTCACGTTTCGGTTGGCTCCGCAGATATGGCAAAAGCGCGAGCCTACGATGAACTCCGTGCCGCAGTGCGGGCATGCGTGATCGGCCGCGGAAGTCTGTAGAGAGTCTGCCTGCGGATTCACCACCGGCTTCCAGAATTCCTGCCGCTCTTCGTAGTTTGGTGCTGCCTGTGCCATGGGGAGACCCTCTTCGATGCCTGTTTTTGAGGCACACTAAGGGCCAAACCCGAAGATCGTAAAGTGTGTTGATTACAAAAGACTTAACGCTCTATCAAGGGCAAGCCGGTCATCTCCCAAGGGAAATTTTTCGTGTAAAACGTTCAGCCCTCGCGGCGGCGCGGCATGCGGATCACTTTGGGGTTCTCCCGGGTCTTGTTCCAAAAACCCAGAAGGACAAGGTCGGCCTCAGAGAACGTTAGGTCGTCAGGGCGGGGGTTGCCGTCGTTGAAAATATGCTCGTCGAGCAGCGCGAACAGCTCCGTGGTGGAGATACGTAAGTAGTCGGCGGCTTCAATTTCCGTATAGAACTCTTTCACTGGCTTCAGGGGTCTCGTCATTTTGGCATTTTCCCGTTCGCACAAGATGCGGGGGAGCAGGCACCGTTGTACAGCTACTTACCTTTTCTCAAAATCAGGTAAACTGCCTCATAGCAGCGAACATGACACCTTACCGCTCCCCCCTCTCCGGCCCTCGAAGTAACCTAGTAATAGCCCTGTTTTTGGTTACTGCCTTATTGGTAACCCCGTCTCCAGCCGGCGCCGATAGCGCCAAGCCTGACCTGGATGCCCTGACCCGCAGCGCTTGGGAGCATTTTTACAGCCTGGAATACGACCAGGCGATCCAGGATTTCCAGAAGGTACTGAACGCGCGTCCTGACGACCCTGTGGCAGTGAACCACTTGCTCGATGCGGTCCTGTATCGCGAGCTTTACCGCTACAACGCCCTGGACACGCGGCTTTACTCCAAGCAGGGGTTTCTAACCAGTAAACAGGTGCCGCTCACCGACGCGGCGAAGAAACAGGTGAAAGAGCTGGCGGACCGGGCATTTTCGCTCTCAGATAAGCGCCTTAAGTCGGCGCCTAGGGACGTTGAGGCCCTGTACGCCCGCGGCACCACGGAGGGGATCCGGGCCACGTACCTGGTGATCGTGGAAAAGGCGTACTTTGCCGGACTGCGCAGCGCGCTGGCCGCCCGCCACGATCATGAGGAAGTGCTTAAACTTCGTCCTGACATGGCGGATGCCAAGACGGTGGTGGGCGCGCACAACTTTGTTGTTGGC
>DASVFK010000377.1:0-2012 GCA_036380095.1 Candidatus Angelobacter sp.
AGTCCCAGCACTTCGCTCTTGTGCTCAAGCCGGTGAGCACGGTCACTTGGAACATCAATTACTACACGGGGCAAGAGCAGCAGGATGTGGTCCCCATCTTCAATCCGACGCTCCCCGCGGAGCCGACGCAGCCGGGTTTGCCAACAAAAAATATCTCGCCCGCTCCGAACGGACGTGAACACATTCTCGATACTTACGCTGCCTGGAACGCCACTCCTAAGCTGACGCTGATGGGCGAAGGCGACTACGTGATTAACCGCGTGTTCCCCAACTCCGCGCCCACGCACGTGGATGGCGGCGCCGCCTACATCAAGTACCAGTTCACACCCAAGTTTTATCTAGCTGCCCGAGGTGAGTATATGTCCGATCACGGCGGCCAGTTCAGCGGTGTGACCCAGGCGCTCAAGGAGATCACTGCGACTTCGCAGTACAAGTTCGCGGACGGATTCATTTCCTGGCTGGAATGGCGCCGTGATTTTTCCAATCAGCCCTTCTTCCTGACCGATGTCCCTGGCGTGCTCTCCAAGCAGCAGAACACCGTGACTCTGGGCATGACCTGGTGGTTCGGTCTCAAGAAAGGCGCATGGTAGCAACGCAGCGAGGCAACTATGTTTGATTTGCTGATGATTCTCTTTACCGTCGGTTTTTTTCTGCTTGCCATTGGCTACACCGTGGCCTGCGACAAGCTCAAATAGACGCTGAGGCCGCTTATGAACCTGGAAAACATTCTCATGCTGGCCATCTGTACGTTGCTCATGGTCTACCTGATCTACGCGTTATTGCGTCCGGAGAAATTCTGACATGACGCTCAACGGCTGGTTGCAAATTCTGTTTTATTTCGCGGTGGTCCTGCTCGCGACCAAGCCCCTGGGGGTCTTCATGGCCCGCGTGTTCTCGCACGAGCGGACCTTCCTCGATCCCGTGCTGCGCCCCCTGGAGCGGTTGATCTACAAGGTGACCGGCGTGAACGAAGGGCGCGAAATGCACTGGACCGAGTACTCGATCGCCATGCTGCTGTTCAGCGGCGTCTCGATGCTGGTGCTCTACCTGCTCGAGCGCATGCAGCAGTGGCAGCCCTTCAATCCGCAGAAGTTCGCCGCCGTCCCCCAGGACCTGGCGTTCAACATCGCCGCCTCGTTCACTACCAACACCAATTGGCAGTTTTATACCGGCGAGCAGGTGATGAGCTATCTCACGCAGATGGCCGGCTTGGCGTATCACAACTTTTTCTCTGCTGCGGTGGGCATCGCCCTAGCTGTGGCCTTTATTCGCGGTATTTCGCGCCGCGAGAAAGAGACTATTGGCAACTTCTGGGTGGATACCACGCGCGCAGCTTTGTGGGTGCTTCTGCCCATCTGCATTGTGGCCGCGCTGGTGCTGGTCTCGCAAGGCGTGATCCAGAATCTCAGGCCCTATGACACCGCCAAGCTGGTTGAGCCACAGCAGGTGCAGAAGGTCCAGGACGGCAAGCCGGTGGTGGATAAAGACGGCAAGCCGGTGATAGAAACCGTTACCGAGCAAACCATCGCGCAAGGCCCATTCGCTTCGCAAGAGGCCATCAAGGAACTGGGGACCAACGGCGGCGGCCCTCTGAACGCCAACAGCGCGCACCCTTACGAGAACCCCACGCCGTTCACGAACTTCTTCGAAATGCTGATGATCTTCGCCATCAGCGCGGGTCTCACTTATACGCTGGGCCGAATGACCGGATCGCAGCGTCACGGCTGGGCTGTGTTCGCGGCCATGGCAGTGCTGTTCTTCGCCGGAGTCACTACTGCCTATTGGGCGGAGTCGCGCGGCAATCCGTTACTTGCTGGCACGGACCAGCGCGCCTCATTGACGCAGCCCGGCGGCAACATGGAAGGCAAAGAAGTCCGATTCGGCATTGCCAACTCTGCCCTGTTTGCCACCGTCACCACGGACGCAAGCTGCGGCGCCGTCAACGGCATGCACGATTCCTTTACGCCACTGGGAGGCTTGGTCCCGCTGGTCAACATCATGCTGGGCGAAAT
>DASVFK010000378.1:0-9130 GCA_036380095.1 Candidatus Angelobacter sp.
CAACTCAACCGGTTTCTTGAAGCAGGGGCGGATTATAACAATTCGCGGGATTTCCCTGTCAACTCCGCGCATCAAGTGTGCAACTTGCAGCCAGAATAATCAAGTCATCGCGCACCAGCGGTGACACTTTTCTGTGATGGCGCTGATGCTTTGGCTGCCGCACTCGGAGTTTTGGGCGCAGGCTTCTTGTGGCGACGGACAGGGGCCTTGTCCGGTTCTCCAGGAGCCAGCGGTTTATAGACCGTCAAATAAGTGCCTCGGCGTAACTGGTTTCCTTTCAATCGGTTCCAGCGCCTTAGCTTGTCCGGCGGGACTCCGAAATCTTCAGAAACTGAGAGCACCGTGTCGCCGGTATGCACCTTGTAGCGGCTGGGATATCGGGAATAAACAATCCTTTCCGATGCTGCGCCGGTCACGGGGATTACCAGCTTGGCTTCCTTGATCTGTCCATTTTCAATCCCATTGGCCTGCGCGATAGCGCGCTCCGTTGTCCGATATTTTTTGGCAACCGCGGCCAACGTGTCTCCCGGTTGCACTCTGTGATAGCGCCAGGCCACGCGCTTGTCTTCCGGGATTGCGGCTATGGCTGCCTGGTAGTTCTCCCGCGTTCCTTCCGGCAAATGGAGATCGAAAGTCTGGTCTTTGGGCGTGGTTCGGCGCAGAAGACTGGGGTTCAGCTCCACCAATTGGTCCACTGGAGCATCCACGCATTCGGCCACCAGACGCAGATCCACGGGATAGTTCACGCGCACTACGTCGTATTTCTCGGCGGGCTCGGGCTGAATGCCGTCCAACCCGTATTGTGCCGGGTTCTTGGACATGATGGTCATGGCCAGGATGATGGGCACGTAGTTCTTGGTTTCTCCCGGCAGCACGTTGCGCTTGTACAGCTCCCAGAAATCGGCGTAGCCGGTGCGCTTGACCGCCTGCTGCACGTTGCCCGGACCGGAGTTGTAGGCCGCCATGGCCAGGTACCAATCGCCAAACTGGTTGTAAAGGTCCTTCAGATGGCGTGCTGCCGCCCGCGTGGCCTTTTCCGGGTCCTGGCGGTCATCCACCCACCAGCTCCGGCGCAGCCCGTAACCAACGCCGCGGCTGGCCATGAACTGCCACATGCCCCGCGCACGGGCGCGGGAAAGCGCCAGCGGCTTGAAGCCGGATTCCGCCTGGGCCAGATAGATCAGGTCCTGCGGTACGCCTTCTTCCTTGAAAATGCGCAGGATCATCTCGCGATAGCGCCCGGAGCGAACCAGCGCGCTCTCAAAGACCGGCCGTCCATGCGAGGAGAAGTAGTTGATGTAGCCAGCCACGTAATCGTTGATCATCAGGGGCAGGTCGGATTGCAGGGTCTTCAGCTGCGCTTCGGCCTTGGCCTTCACCTTGGGATCAACGGCAGTTGTGACCTCATTGGCTTCATCAATCGGCGCCGGCTCGGACTTCTGCTCGCTGAAGCCATCGCCTTCCTTGAAGGCCGTCATCTCCAGCTTGTTGATTTCTTCCGTGATCTTGTCGAATTCCTGCTGCAGGCGATCGTCCGCCTTGATATCCACCGGGCCCTGCATCAGGATGTCGACCGCGCGATTGAAGTCCTGCTTGGCGGCATCCAGATGGCCGGCCTTGTAGTTGGTCTGGCCGGACTCATAAGCCTTCTCCGCCTGCACGATGGTGGCGGGCACGGGGTCAGGCCGTTGCGGCTGGGGCTTTGGCGCTTCTGCCGCCGGAGCAGGCGTGGCTGAGGGCGCCGGAGCGGCTTGCTCCGGAGGCGCCGGCGCCATGGCCTGCGGCGCCGGTTGGGCGCTTTTCTTGCCGGCATCTTTGGTTTCGCAGGCGGTAATCAGCAGGAGAACAACGCCCAGGCTAGCGACAAAAAGCCGCCGGAAGAAAGTACACGTGAGCTGCATTCCTTCCATCATACCTTCATTTTGACGTTTATTGCTGCTCCCGGGCAGCTTGGGCTGGGGCGGGAAATTCAGATAGAACTGCCTGTATTTTCATTCAGATACAAAAAACCCGGGCCTCCGAAATACTTCGTGGCCCGGGTTACTTTCAGGATACTACCAGGTCAATTTCAGCCCGAACTGGAACTGCCGCGGATCAAATGCGGCGGTTGGCTGTCCGGCCTGGGTATAGAGCGAGTTCACGTCTGCCACGTTGAACCGGTTGATGATGTTGAAGACATCGGCAATGCCATCCAGCTTGAAACGGTCTCCAAACTTGACCGTCTTGGCAAATCGCATGTCCGTAAAGATGGTGTTCGGCCTTACGCCGGCGTTACGTCCCATGTTGCCGTCCAGACTGCCGGTGAAGGTGCCATCCAGCGGATTGCCATCGATGAAGCACGGAATCTGGAAAGCGCCGGTCGGCGAAGCCTTGGAGGCTACGGTGGGGAAGCCGCAAGCGTTGGTCGGGGTTCCCGGCGTCACGGCGTTCGGCCGGTCCGTGGAGGTGCTGAAGTTGAAGTTCTGGTCCGTGGCCGTGATGATGTTGAACGGACGCCCGGAGCTGAACTCGATGATGGGCGCAACCGTCCAGTCGCTGAGCAGCCTGCCCATCAAGCCGCTGCCCACCTTGTCAGTCTTGTAGACGCCGCTGAAGACGAAGCGATGCCGCTGATCGAATGTGGAGTTGGCGCGCTCCAGACCAGGTTTCAGGTCGTTCTGCGGGGAGAGCAGCGTTTGCAAGTCCGTGGAATCGTCAATCGCGTGCGACCACGTATAGGATCCCAGGAACTCAAAGTGGTTCTTCATGCGCTTGCGCAGGTTCAGGGTCAGCGCATTGTAGACCGAGCTGCCGTTGGAGAAGTTAGCCACGGGATCGCTGAACGGAACCGGCACTCCCACGCCGAGCTTGTATTGCGCTGATACTGCTGCGGCCAGCGGGGCGCAGGCGGCGAACAACGTGGTCAGTGACGGATTGGTTCCCGACTTGCGGAAGAAGTTCAGCAGCGCCGGCGGAACAAACGGCCCAGCCGGTCCCACGTTACAGGTGGCGATGGTCAGCGGGTTGGTAAACAAAGGCTGAGCGTTGGCCACTGCCCAGGAGTTGGCCCGTTCCCAGTTTTCGATAATCGCCTTGGGGTTCGTGGGATTGGTGTTGATGGGGCGGTTCAGGTGACGTCCCCCGGTGAAGTTATAAGTGGCATTGAACGCCAGTTCGTGGCCCAGGTCGTGTTCGATGCCGAGGCTCGCCTGTTCTGCATAGCCATACTGGAAATCCTTGGCCGTGGGGAAGCCGAAAGGCAGAGAAATCATGGGCAGACCCGCGCCCAGGAACTGCTGCCCGGTGAAGATTGAAGGCGCATTCGGCGTCGGGTTGAAGCGCTGCTGCGAGCCCACGAAATTCAACGCCGTGGCCAGACCCGCAGGCAGACAGTTGCCGACCCCAAGCAGGCCCTGGAAAGCATTGGTCGCATTCAGGTTCAGCGCGTTCAGGGGTGAAGGCGGGCCTGAGGGATTGCAAGGAGAGCCGCCGAAAAGAATGAACTGCGGGGCCTGACTGCCGTCGGCCACGTCAGAGTCAAAGGCAAGGGCGAGGAGCGGGTGATCGTAGAAGAGGCCCCCTGCTGCGCGGACAATCGTCTTGCCGTCACCTTTGGGGTCCCAGGCGATTCCCAGCCGGGGCGCAAAATTGTTGTTGTCCGCGGGGATGCCTTCCAAGATGCCGAGCGCGTTTTCAGCGGCCTGGGAAATCGCGTTGACGGCCGGGATCACCGGCGTGGATTCGCGGTCGTAGCGAACGCCGTAATTGACCGTCAAACGGCTGGTGAGACGCCAGGAGTCCTGGATGAAAAAGCCCATGGATGTAAGCGTGAAGGAATCATGTGGATTGCCTACGCCCTGGATGAACACCTGGGGAATGCCCAAGCCGTACGCTTGCACGGCGGAAAACGCCGGCGCGCCAGCAAACGCCGGACTGAGCGAGGTGGCCCCGAGTTCGCCAAAGTTATAAATACCACCGAAGTTCACGGTGAAATCGGCATTCACGGGCAGGTGATTGATGTCCACGCCGAACTTGACGCTGTGGTGGCCCCTGATCCAGGAGAAATTGTCGGCGATCTGGTGCCGCTGTTCGGTGCGGCGCACAAAGGAAAACGGCTCGCGGCCGAAGAAAGCCACACCGGGAATATTCACCGCCACATCGCCCCCGCCGGGCGCCTGGGAGAAGTTATAGAGCAGCGCGCGCCGCGAGTACTGGTAATGGAAGTCGTTGATCTTGTTGGCGCCGAGGATTTTGGTGTACTGCGTGCCGATGCTGCCATCGTGGTAGCTCTGCGTGGAGGTACGGGAAAACGCGTTCTGCCCGAAGTCCTGGTTTTGCGCGTTTACCTGGATTCCATTGACGTCGCTGGGGCTCAGGCCGCCGCGCACCATGATGGAATCGTTGGCGCTGAACTTGTGGTCAAAGCGCAAGGAGTACACGTCGGTGGCTTCCGAGACCGGATAGTTGCCCACCTGGCTCAGGAGGCTGTGGAACGAAGCTGGAAGAGGGGCGCCCGTTGTGGGGAAGAAGCCCAACGGTGTCAACGATCCGGGAGTTCCTTTCAGGGCCACTCCAGCGCCACCGGCGGCGAGTTGCGCGTAAGCCACTGACAGCGGACTGATCGGAACCGCGGCCAGGAACTGCGCCTGTGCCGGAGTTACCAGCGAGCCTGCGGGCAAGCCGAAGGAAGCTGCGTTGGCTAATGACACCAGGCCGAAATTGCCGGCCCCGATGGTGGAAAAACCAGTCTCGTGACGACGGGTGGTCTCAAAGGCGAAGTAATAGAACGTCTTGTCTTTCTTGAGGGGACCGCCGAACGCGATGCCGGCCTGCGCGCGGGTGTAGGCCGGGTCAGGAACGTTGCTGAACGGGTTTACCGCCTGGATCTTGCGGTTGCGCAGATAGCCGAAAATGCTGCCGTGGAAAGCATTGCTTCCGGACTTGGTGATGATGTTCACCACGCCGCCGGAGGCGCGGCCGTACTCGGCTTCATAACCATTGGTCATGATCTGGAATTCCTGCACGCCCTCCTGCGAGATGGTGGAGCGGATACCGTTCACCGAGTTGTCCACTGCGTCCATTCCGTCCACGTTCACGGCATTGGAGCGGGCGCGCTGGCCGCCAAAGTTCAGGCCTGAAGTGGGCGCGGCCCCGATGCTGGGCGCAATATCGCGCTGTACCTGCGAATTGGTCAGCGAGAAATTCACGTAGTTGCGCCCGTTGATGGGCAGGTTCTCGATCCGCTGTTCGCCGATGGTGGTGCTGGTGGAGGTCTTGGCGGTTTCAATGAGCAGCGGCTCACCGGTCACAACCACTTCGGTCTCCGTTGTGGCCAAACGCATGGTCACAGGGTATTCCGCGGCCTGGCCCACCGTGAGCGTGACGTCCTTGGCCACCATTTTGGAAAAGCCCTTGGCAGTCACCGCGAGGGTGTAGCGTCCCGGCGGAACGGAGAGGAAGGCGAATTCGCCGGTTCCCGATGTCTGCGCCGTGCGTTCCGTATTTCTGGCTTCGTCACGGATGGTGACCGTCGCGTTGGCGATAACGGCACCGTTAGGGTCCTTTACTGTGCCGCGCAGCTCCGCCGTGGCGGCGGTCTGTGCAAATGCAGCGGCGGTGGTCAACAGCAAAAGCAGCAAAAGTACGAAACGCTGAATCTTATTCATCTGAATGCTCACTCCTCACCCCGTGCGGTTCAGGCGTGCAATTTTCTGCGGAAGGGTGGACGGTCGGCCTTTTTATCATCCCGCAGCTACAAAGGCAAGCAGCTATTTACCTTTCGGGTATTTGCCTGCGGGTACCGTGGCGGGGCCGGTTCAGCGCTCGCTCAAAACCAGGGAGGCGTCTTTTTTGAGATAACCCTTCCGCCTGAACCAGTCTTCCATTGCGGTTGTCAGGCAGTCCAGGGGAACGCGCGTACCGATCTCCATCACTCCATCGGCCGCGGGCAACGTGTCATCAAAGATGGGATCGTTGGTGAAACTGCGCATGGAGAAGTTGTCCAGCCAATGCATGGGGCAGGGCTCAAGCTTGCCCTGTGCGTGGTATTGGACGGAGATTTTTCTGGAATACATGCCGCCGTTCAGCTCAACCCTGCATTCTATCCGCAGGAGGCCGGCGAGAACGGCCATGCCGCGTCTATTAACTATGTAGCTATTAGTTTTATGAGAACTTTTTCATGTCGCGGCAAAGGCCGCTCGTGGCAAAGACACCGCATGGCTTTTGCGCTGCTCGTTTCGCGAGGGCGCTGGCCCGGCCCGCAACGCTCGCGCCTGTGCTGCGGCAGGAGAGTGCAAAACAAGCCCGTTTTGGCACAGGACATGGCCCCTTGGACCGGCCCCCTCTGGTCCCAATTCGGAACGCAAATGAACTTTTTCCCGGGTACATGAACTTGGGTAACCGGCGAATTTGCAACGTTGGGTGCATCCTAATCACCTAGTAGATGTAGAAGGATGTGGACTTCCCCATGGACAAGGCAACACGCACTGATACCACTATTAACGAACTGGTAACGCAACTCAAAGGGCTCACCAGCGAGCTCACCGCGGTGCACAGCGAGCTCTACTGGCTGGCAATGCAGGCCAAGGACGTGGCTTCCAAAGACACGCCCTCCGAGCTGAACTTTGACATGCTGGCGGAACTCAAGGGCGCCGTCGACAACATGCGCCTGATTTTGTGGAATTACATCGAGACCGCTTCCCAACTCGACCCCAAGAAAGTGCAGGAAGGAATGGAGACGCAGCGCGTGCGTCGCGCAACGGAATTCCTGCAGCTCCTGCGTGGCCGCCTGGGCCGCACCCCGGAACAGGAACCGATGTCGTTCATCGAGCGGATCAACGCCGCGGTGAAGAAACGGCTGAACGACGCCGCCTGACAAATTTCCTCCATGGGATGTCCGGGCTGACATCCCTGAAATCAAGAATCTCCGCGCTTCACGCCACCAAAAAAACAACCGCCGCTCTAACACAGCGGCGGTTAATCTTTTCAAGAGCGCTTCGTGGTCTAACTCTTCTTCCCCGGCGCGGCAGCGCGCACATTCTCCGGCACGTCAAACTTCTCGAAGTTCTTGTGGAACCGCGCGGCCAGGTCGGCAGCAGCCTTGTCGTAGGCTGCCTTGTCTTTCCAGGCCTCGCGCGCGTTCAGGAACTCCGGAGGAACTCCGGGCGCCGACTTGGGCACGCTGAGTCCGAACGCCGGATCGGGCGCGAACTCCACGTTGTTGAGCTGGCCTTCAATAGCCGCGCGCACCATGGCCCGTGTGTAAGGCAGCTTCATGCGATTACCCACGCCATAGGGACCGCCAAACCAACCGGTATTCACCAGCCAGCATTGCGCGTTGTGTTCTTTCATGCGCCGGCCCAGCATTTCCGCATAGACCTTGGGGGCCAACGGCAGGAAGGGAGAACCAAAGCAGGTGGAGAAGTTGGGTGTTGGTTCTTTCAAACCGGCCTCCGTTCCCGCCACCTTTGCGGTGTAGCCGGAGAGGAAGTGATACATGGCCTGGTCGGTGGTCAGCCGCGAAATCGGCGGCAGCACGCCGAATGCATCGGCGGTGAGGAAGATGATGTTCTTGGGATGCCCGCCCACGCCGGGGATCACGGCATTGTCAATGTATTCCAGGGGATAGGCAACGCGCGTGTTTTCCGTGTGCGTGATGCTGTCGTAGTCGGGGATTCGCGTCTGTGGATCGACCGGGACGTTTTCCAGCACGGAACCAAAGCGGATGGCCTTCCAGATCTGCGGCTCGTTTTCCTGCGAGAGCTTGACGGTTTTGGCGTAGCAGCCGCCTTCAAAGTTGAAAATGCCGTTGGGGCTCCAGCCATGCTCGTCGTCGCCGATGAGCCGGCGCTCGGGATCGGCGGAGATGGTGGTCTTGCCCGTGCCGGAAAGTCCAAAGTAGAGCGCGGTCACGCCGTCTTTGCCCACGTTGGCGGAGCAGTGCATGGGAAACACGTTCTTGGGCGGCAACAGGAAGTTCATGATGGAGAAGATCGACTTCTTCATCTCGCCGGCATATCCGCTGCCCACCACCAGCACCAGCTTGCGAGCAAAGTTTACGCCGATGAACGCGTCTGAGCGGCTGCCGTCACGCTGCGGATCAGCCATAAAATCGGGAACGCCCACCACCGTGAATTCCGGGCGATGGGTCTTCAGTTCCTCGTTGTTCGGGCGGATGAACATGGCCCGCACGAAAAGGTTCTGCCAGGCCAGGTTGTTGACCACGCGGATGGGAAGCCGGTACTGCGGGTCGGCGCCGCAATAAAGGTCCTGAACGAACAGCTCGCGCCCGCGCAGGTACTCGAGCACGCGCTCGAAGATGGCGTCAAACTTCTCCGCGTCAAAGGGCTGGTTGATCTCGCCCCAGTTCACCGTGGCAGCGGTGATGGAATCCTTCACCATGAAGCGGTCTTTGGGAGTGCGCCCGGTATACTTGCCGGTATAAGCGGCGAAGGCGCCGTTATCGGCAAGGTGCCCTTCCCCCTTGCGGACAGCGTGTTCCACCAGCGGGCCGGAATGCAGGTTGTAGTGCACTTTGCTGGTTTTGAGCAGGGTTTCCAGAGCAGAAGCAGAATCGATGGCTGGCAGAGTCTGTGACATGAAACGATCTCCTGTTGCCAAAACCGGAAACGCGCTCCACAAAAAAGGACTGAGCGCCTTGAGTCCTGGCTTTGGCTGAGTTGACGGCGCTAGGCCGTCTTTACCAGCGCGTCTTGCGGCGCGCCAACTTCCTCGAGGACCGCATTCAAATGTTTGAGGGCTTCATCAACTGTGAGCGCGTACATTTCCCGTCCGTGCTCGTACGTTCCATTCTCGACGGCCGTCTTCAGAAAATGCCCGGCTGTCTGTATGGCCAGCGGGTCAGTGATCACGCGTCCGGTTTGCTGTGTGTATGCCACCCATGCTGGATGCGGCAACGCGATCCAGACGGGCCGCCCGCTGGCCAGGAATTTAATATCAACGGCGTCAGCGTGGCGGGTGGCGATGGCGACGATCAGGGCCTGATATACGCAGTGCAGCCTCTGTCCGGTCCAGCGATCTACGGCGTGGAAGTCCTCATACATTGCTTATAGAAATATAACGGAGCCTCTTAAGACAGGCAATGATAACCCGGAGACTGGGGTGGCTCCTGTGACTGGTATCACACCTTGCA
>DASVFK010000379.1:0-9230 GCA_036380095.1 Candidatus Angelobacter sp.
CGTCTGGCGCACGGACGGCCAGCGTCCGCGTCAGCGCTCCTCCGATGCTGTTTTAGAAGAAATCGTGGATCTGCGTCGCCGTGGGTTCCGTTTTATCGCGCTCGCCGATGACAACTTTTATCCTGTGACTTTGACCGATCTGGATCTGGCTGCGCGCCAGAACAACGCGGCCCGCCTGAGCGAACTGAAGGCCATCCGGGCAGAACGGTTTGAATTGATGGCCCGCCTGGCCCAACTTCCGGCCGATACAGTGTTCTTCACGCAGATCACCATGGAAGCCGCCGAAGACCCGGAATTTCTTGCCGCCATGAAGGCGGCACACATTCACGGCGCACTGGTAGGAGTGGAGTCGGTCACGCCAGAGGGGCTGAAGGACGTCTACAAAGATTTCAATTTGGCCGGGCAAAACCTGGTGGAACGCCTGCGGAAGTTCAGGCAGCATGACATCCATATCCTGGGGTCTTTTATCTTCGGCTTGCCCAGTGACCGGCCGGAGACGTTCGCTGCCACGGCCGCTGTGGCCGAACAGGCGGAACTGACATTCGCGCAGTTTGTAATGCTCACGCCGTTCCCGGGAACAGTGGACTTTGCCCGCTGGGAACAGACCATGCAGGACGACCCTACTCGCATCGCCGGCGTTCCACTCACCCGCGGTTGGCTCATCCCGCATGCGATTCGCCCCAAACTGTTTTGGTCCCATCCCGCCATGGCGGCGGAGGAGATCAGCCGGCGCACCCAGGAGGTCTGGGACCGGTTTTACAGCATCCGTGTGATCTGGAGGCGCTCAAGTTTCTTGCGGTCGATGAAGGGCCGCCTGGCTTTCATCTTGATTTCAAAGCTCTACCGGCGGATGTATGCGAATACAGGCATCGCCACAGATAGCGCCCGCGTCGCCTGGTCTACCCGGTGGGCACGCTGGCTGGCAAAACCAACCCGGCGCCTGTTTGCCGGTCGTCCCATGCCGCACTTGCAGATTCCCCCGCGAGCGGACTGCTTTGCCGGTGCCGGTCCGAAGCACGGCCAGAGCGTCAGCGTTGCCCACGCCTTTTCCGAGTGAGTCTCTCCCTGTGTTCAGGTCTCAGGATTCGCACGGCATTCGTGTTCTCTGGTGAATTTCCTGTTGGGAGCGGGCTGCTTTTCGCCTCTTGCCCGATGAGCCGCTAGCCTACGAAGACATTCATGGCAATGCGAACCTCAGGATGCCGTCGGGCGGAAGGGGAGTCAGCCGCCTGACAAGCGAGGCGGATGGACGAAGAAAGCACAAAATCGCCGGGATTGCCAAAATTGGAAAACGCGTTATGGGCTGAAGGGTTTAGAACCCCTGCGTCCCACAGACCCTGGGTCATTTAGTTAGAATGTAGAGTCTTGGAGGTTTCATGCCTGCCCTTGCGTCCGGAGTCCGCGCGCCCGATATTGAGTTGAGTTTTGCCGACGGCAGCAAGTTTTCCTTGCGCGAGGCCCTGAAAAATGGTCCTGTGGTGGCGGCGTTTTTCAAGGTGAGCTGTCCGGTATGCCAGATGGCGTTTCCCTACGTGGAGCGGCTGTACCAGGCGTATGGCAAGAGCGGCAAGCTTACGCTGGTGGGCGTCTCGCAGGACGACGCAAAGGACACAAAGGAGTTCAACCGCGAGTTCGGCATCACTTTTCCGGCGCTGATCGACGGCAGAGATTACCCGGTTTCCAACGCCTACGGGCTGACCAACGTCCCCACGGTCTTCCTGATATCGCCGGAAGGCGAGATTGAGCGCAGTATTGTAAGCTGGTCAAAACCCGACATGGAGGAGTTGAACCGCACACTGGCGGAGATCACTGGGACCAAGCCGGCGGAACTCTTCCATAAGGGAGAGCGGGTGGCAGAGTTCAAACCGGGTTGAGACTCGAAGAATTGATCCGCGGTCCGCGGAAAAACCTACCACTGATGACGCTGATAACACTGATCTGGAACAGAAGCCTCAGTGACTGAATGCTGGCTACTGAGTGCTGACTGCTTCTTTTTGGGGGATTATGAAAAAGATCGCATTGATTCTTGTCTTGACCTTAGGGTCGCTGCTGGCAGCGCAAAGTAACCAACCCGCGAGCGGCGCGGGACTGCCGGCTTCGGCGCAACAGGCCATGAACTCGATTGACGCGGAGAAAATTCGCGCCACGGTCAAGACGCTGGCTGACGACTCTTACGAAGGCCGGGGCACCGGACAAAAGGGCGGCGACAAGGCCGCGGACTGGATTGCCGCGCAGTTCAAGAGCTACGGGCTGCTGCCGGCGGGCGACCGCGGCACTTATTTCCAGGCGGTTGGTTTTTATGGCGTGACCACGGACTCCAAGCAGACGCACTTTGCGTTTGCGCCCAAGTCAGGCCCGGAGATCGCGCTCAAGTTCGCCGATGATTACGTGGCCACGGACATGACGCACGCTGAAAAATCGGAGCTGGATGTCCCGATTGTGTGGGTCGGTTACGGCATCAACGCGCCGGAATACTCCTGGGACGACTGGAAGGGCATGGACGTGAAAGGCAAAGCAGTACTGATGCTGGTGAATGAGCCTCAGTCCGACGACCCTAATTTCTTCAAGGGCCGCGCGCTCACCTATTACGGCCGCTGGACCTACAAATACGAGGAGGCGGCAAGGCGGGGCGCGGTGGCGGTGATCCTGATCCACCAGACGGAGATGGCGAGTTATCCGTGGGAAGTGGTGCGCAACTCGTGGGGTGGCGAGACATCGTTGCTGCAGGAAGATAAAGATCCCAAGCTGAAATCTGCTGGGTGGGTCCAGCTTGAGGTAGCGAAAAAGCTCGCGCAAGCCTCCGGCATGGACCTGGAACAGATGATCAGGTCGGCCAACGCGCGCAGCTTTAAGCCGGTGGAGCTGCCGGTAAAGCTGAAAGAGACGATCGTCAGCAAGGTGCGGTCGTTCGCATCGCGCAATGTGATCGGCAAAGTTGCCGGCGCCGATCCCAAACTGAAAGACCAAGCCATCATCTACACGGCGCACTACGATCACCTGGGAATCCATGCGGACGAGCCGGGCGACAACATCTACAACGGCGCGGCAGACAACGCCACGGGCTGCGGCGTCCTGCTGGAGCTGGCGCGCGCTTTTGCCGGAGCCAAGGAGAAACCCAAGCGCACGGTGCTGTTTGCTTCCGTCACGGCGGAAGAACAGGGACTGCTGGGATCCAAGTACCTGGGCCAGCATCCGCCGGTTCCAGCCAACGACATCTCGCTGGACCTGAACTTTGATGATATTCAGCCGCTGGGGGAGCCACTACAACTGGTGGTGAGCGGCGCGGAACGGACCACGGTGTTCGGCGCCGTGCAGGCGGTGGCGCGCGCGTTTGAGCTGGCGATCCAGCCGGACGACCATCCGGAAGCCGGGCACTACTATCGCTCTGACCATTTCAGCATGGCGCGCGTGGGCGTCCCCGCGTTCAGCGTGAACCAGGGAGCTCTCTTCAAAGGCCACGATTTGGCCTGGGGCGAAGAAAAAGAGCGGGACTACGTGGCGCACCACTACCATCAGCCTTCTGATGAATACCGGCCGGAGATGGATTTCACGGCAGACGCCAAAATGGCCCGGTTCGGCTTTGCCCTGGGCTGGGAAGTGGCCAACCAGACGGAACTGGCGGGCTGGCTGCCGGGCGATGAATTTGAGAAGGCCCGTAAATCCGCGTCCCAGGCCAAGACCGGTTACAGCAAGTAACAAATACGCCGCGAGCATGCCGAAGGTAATCTAAGAAAGCACCGGATTGTGGGCTACAATCCGGTCTTCCCCCTGAAAAACCGGCTGGCGCATGCCTTTTTCGTTCCTTCAACGCGGGAACCTCGCGGACTTCGCCCGTCAGCTCACGCTGACGAGTTACGAACCTTCGCTCGTCCTGGAAGGGCTGGCGCCAGGAATCGACAACGTCCGCCATGATGTTTTTCTCAGCCGGAAATTTACTGAAGCGGCGCGGCCTTTCATCTTCAAGCTGATCGCCAGGTACGGCAACGTGGAAGACCTGGCGGTGGAAGAGGTTTCGAACGGCCGTCCGGCGCGTCTGCGCGATCCGCTCGCCGCCAACAAGGCGATGGATGCTGCCGATTTCAAGCGCCTGGCAAACGACCTGCACGTTGCCGCCCTCAATCACGCCAAGCTCGAAACCAACGTCTCCCTGGACCTGCTGTTCCGGCTGGCGGTGATCAAGTTTCTGCGCACGGAACTGCTCAGCCAATATGCAGTGGTGCTGGAGCGATGCCGCGCAAGGTTAAAGGTGTATGAAGCCCCGCGTCAGTTGGGCGGCACCCGCACGGTGGAGGTGCGCGAGCGCCTTGCGCTTTTCCAGATCAACAAAAAGGCCGTGCTGCGCCGCGCCGGGCAAGACCTGTTCCACATCCTGCGTGACGCGGAAAAAGAAACGCTGGGCCGCACGCGCCGCTCGCTGTTCGGTGACGACGCCTCCCTGGCCTATGAACTCTTCCTCAACCGCCTGCTCTTTACTGAAGACGGCCAGGACGCCTTCCTGAACGCGGAGCACTATGTGATGCTCGGCAACTATGAGCGCGACCCTGACCGCGTGGACACGATGCGCGAGCTCGCCGGCCAGTTCTTCAAAACACTCGGCCTAGTCAATGAGACCGACGATCCGCTGGTGGAAGGCCTGCTCAACGTGCCAGAAAACGCGCAGGAGATCCTGGATGACGGCGGCGCCAACGCCAAAGCGCAGAAAGCCATGTTGCACGGATGGGTGGAACTGCTGGAGCAGGCGGACGTGATGCAAAACATTGTGGCCTCCTATGAAGTCGTGCCGCTGCTGGCGCAGTACTCGCCTCCGATCAATCCGCAGCAGCTCAAGAACGCCCTGATTTCCCGGCAGGAACGCAAGCGAGTGGAAGCGCTGCTGGAAGAGCAGGGAAAGCTCGA
Organism: Candidatus Angelobacter sp.; assembly: GCA_036380095.1. GTDB lineage: Bacteria > Acidobacteriota > Terriglobia > Terriglobales > Acidobacteriaceae > Angelobacter. The sequence goes on from DASVFK010000379.1 coordinate 4,897, forward strand.
ACTGGACAACCTGCACGCCGCGGTGAAGAAGGTTGAAAGCGCGCGGCCGGCGGAGCGGGCCAAGTACGCAGGGAGGTTCTTTGCCGACTTCAGCCGCTATCATCGCGACCTGCAACGGATGGAGACCGTGGTGGCCGCCATGGAGACGGTGAACGTACTGAGCAGTGAAAAGTTCCGCGAGCTTTCCGCGGTGAACAACACCCTTTATGAATTTCTGCTGCCGGAAGAGCAGAAAAGTACGGAAGACAAAGTCTTGCATCACGTGGTGCTCAAGGCGGACATTCGCGAATCCACCGTCCTCACGCGGACGCTGCTGGAACGCGGGCTGAACCCGGCTTCCTACTTCAGCCTGAACTTTTACGATCCCATCAACAAGCTGCTCTCCAAGTACGGGGCCAAAAAGGTGTTCCTGGAAGGCGACGCGATCATCCTGGCCATGCTGGAGCGCGAAGGCGAGCCCGGCCTGGCGGTGGCGCAGACCTGTGTGATGGCCAAGGAGATCATCGAGGTGGTCACCGCGTACAACACGCGGTCCCTTACCTCGGGGCTGCCCGTGCTGGAACTGGGAATCGGTATCTCTTACCAGGATTCGGCGCCGATGTACCTGATGGATGGCCCGCGACAGATCATGATCTCCCGCGCCATCAATGAAAGCGACCGGCTTTCTTCCTGCAGCAAGGGCGTGCGCCGGTTGCTGGAAGACCGCAACCTGCTTTTCAACGTCTTTTCTTTCAAGACGGTGGAAGACGAACACACGGGCGGCAACCCGGACGAGTTCCTGCTGCGTTACAACATCGGCGGAATCCACATGAGTGCAGCCGCTTTCGAGAAACTACGCACTGAAATTTGTCTCCAGCCCTTTGACCTGAAAGTGCCCATGATCTGGAAGACCAGCACCGTGCGCGTGTATGCCGGGATGGTGCCGCTGGGCCAGGGATTGTTCCATCGCATTGTGGTAAGGCAGGGCAGGATCGCCCATGTAGACGCACGCGACTTCTCGCTCAAGCAACTGACAGACCAGCCTTACTATGAAGTCTGCATCGATCCGCGTATCTATGAAGCCATTGAAAGCTTTACTTCCTCTGCCGCAGCGAAGTGATTTGGCGATACAATCAACAACCAGAGTAGCTGTTTGGGCTGATTCAGCGGTTTAAGTGAACCATGTTTTCACGCCGCCAAGTCTGGGTTGTGATCATCGCGCTGGCAGCATTTGCTGCGGCGCCGTTGCGCCCTGACAAGCCCGCGCAGGCCGACGCCATCGTGGTAGTGAAGACGCAGCGCACACTCACACTGCTCCACAACGGCAAGCAGCTCAAGCGCTACAAAGTGGCGCTGGGCGGCGATCCTCTGGGCCCCAAGACACGCCAAGGAGACAATAAGACCCCTGAAGGCGTGTACACCATTGATTCACGCAACCCGCACAGCCAGTTCCATCTGGCGCTGCATGTCTCCTACCCGAATGCCGCGGACCGTGAGCGCGCGCGCAAACTCGGTGTGAGTCCCGGGGGCGATATCATGATCCATGGCCTTCCGCCGCAGTGGGCATCGATCGGCGCGGCGCACCGGCAATCCGACTGGACCCTGGGCTGCATCGCCGTGACCAACCCGGAGATCGAAGAAATATGGGCGCTGGCGCCGGTCGGCACGAAGGTGGAGATCAGACCATAGAGCAGCTTTTGTGCTCTTAACCTCAGCGGCTGAAGCCAGTACCAGAAAATCCTGAACGCAGGCATGAATGCCTGCTCCACCCCGCGAGGAATAGGAGTAATGATGGCGATGGCATTAAGCAGCTCAAAATGCCGGTTTGGGCGCGCGAAAAGGAACGCGGACCACGGCTTCCACATCCACCGGCACGCCGTTGCGCGTGCCCGGGCGGAATCGCCACTGAGAGAGCGCGCTGCGGGCGTTCTCGTCCAGGCGTTCGTCAAAGCCTTCCAGCACGCGCACGTCTGTCACCGCGCCGTCGCTGCGGATAATCGCGTGCAGCACCACCACGCCTTCAATGCGGTCGCGCACCATGGAAGCCGGATAGGCGGGATCCACTTTGCGCAGGGGCTCCGGCGTGCTCAAGTCGTCCTGCTGCGTGGGATCGTCAGGGTGCAGCTCGGCAAAGCGGATGATCCAGCTTCCCATCGCCGAATTGATGTTGGGCATGCTGAGCTTGATGGCGTAGTGCCTACGTGTTCCGAAGACTTGATTATCGATGCGGTCTGCGGGTACATCCGTGCGTTCCAGCAAGGTTGACGGCTTCAGCGGCGCGGGCGGCGAAGCCACCACGGCGTCCGCGACGATCTTGTTCGGCGGCGGCGCAACAAACAGGTTCGCCGGCTCGCTCGCGGCAGACGAGTTATCTCCGGCGCGCGACTCTGGAACTGCCGTGGCGCCGGTCCGTCCTGCAGGGCCGGCGGCAAACTCTCCCCGGCGATTTCCCTCCGGAACGCTCACCGGCCCCACGGGCGCCACCGGCTGCACGTTGAGCGCCAACAACTGACTGGCATGCGCGCCCGTGGCGATAGGCTGGGCCGGTGGAACAACCGTCTGCGCCGGCTCGACAACCCCGATTCCGGCGAAGTTGCGCTGGGCCATGGATGCCGCAGGCGCCGGCGGAACAACGCTCTGTGCTGGTGCAGGCACCGGCAGCGACGCGAGGTTGCGTGCACCTGTATTTTGCGCGGGCGGAACCACCTCCGGCCTGGCCAGCGGCAAGGCTTGCGCCATCGCCTTACGTTGGGCCATGGATGAAGCCGGTCCGGCCACGTCCGGCGCTTGCGGGGGAAGCTGCAGGCGGCTGGCATCGCGGGCTGCGGCGACTTGTGCCGGAGGAATCACCAGCGGACCATTCAACGGCAGTGCGGGAACAACATGGCTCGTGGCAACGTCGTTCGGCGGAGGAACAACTTGGGCTGGGGGAACGGGGAAGATCAGCCTGCTGGCGCCTCTTTCTGCCGCCTGCTGCGCGGGTGGGACCACCTGCACGGCTTCAACCGGAGTGCTTTGAAATCGCTCGCGATGGGCCACAGGCGCAACCGGAGCGGCAGAGGACGCCACCAGGTTGGGCAGGGGAACATCCTGGCGTAAAAGATTAGGGCTGGGAGTCACAATGGTCTGGCGCAGGCTGTCAGGCTGGTTGTGCAGCGAGACAATCTCCTGCTGCGCGTACTCCGGATCGGCTTTCTGCGCGCGCTCCCGTACCGGCGGCTCGGGCTTCTGCGCCTCCGCGTTCACCGCAGGCAGGTACGGCGATAGTTCGTAATGCGAGACGGTGGTCTGCGGCGTCTCGATCTCGATCACTTGCGGCCGCGACAACCAGAGCAAATTCAGGCCATAGCCCGCAAGCAGCACCAGCGCGTGCCCCAGGTATGACTTCCGCATGGCCGCCCACGCCACCGGACGGTTGACCAGCGCATCCGGCCAGTAACGTCCCGGACGTGAGGTAAGCCGCGGCTGCGGAGGCGCCGCACGAAATACGTCCGACAGATTATCCAGGAAGTTCTTGAGCCAGGGCTCGGGTTCAAGCAGAAAGTGGAAATTCGACACCAACAGGCCGGGCGGCTGCTGGGGAACCCGCAAATTGCCTACTGGCATGCGGGGCTCTTCCGTCAACGGGTTGGGAGTGGACTGCATTTGTGCTTGAACTTGCGGCCATGTAGAAGGATTATATCGTCATATCAGGGCCTCCATGACGACCCATATTTTCAGGATTCTCGCAGTCCTTCTCCTGGCCTGCGCGCTCGGCGCGCAGGACCGCAGCTCCATGCTTCCGCAAGCCAAGCCCGACCCCAAACAGAACGTGAACGCCGCTGCAGACGACATCTCCGGCATGTACAGCTTTCTGGGTGAAGGCGAGTTCGTGCAGATCACCCTGGAGAGCGACGGCGTTTCCGGCTACATCTCCCGCCGCGGCGACCTGGAGAGCGATCACGGCGCCTTCCTGGACCATTTTTTTGAGAAAGCTTCCGTCAAGGACCACGATGTCTCCTTCACCACCAAGGCGGTCCACGGTGTGTGGTTTGAATTCACCGGACACTACGAGCGCGGTGCGGTCAAAACCAAAGAACAGGATGGATACTTTGTCGTCCGGGGAACGTTGAAGCAGTTCACCACGGGCACTGACGGCAAGGCGGCTTCGCGGTCGCGGCAAGTTGAATTCAAATTGCTCGCGCAGCCGCCGGACGAGGATGCACCGCGCAAACACCCGCCGAGCAGTAAGAACAAGAACCAGCAGAAAAACTGACCGGGGCGCGCTGATCAAATCGAAGCCCCCCAGGGTGACCCTTCATCCGCGGTCCCCGTGCGCCGGCCGCCTTCGTGCTCCAGATGTCTCTGCTCCATCG
>DASVFK010000380.1:0-24322 GCA_036380095.1 Candidatus Angelobacter sp.
TCTCCAGAACGGCGGTAATCAGCCGCGAGTAGAAGGTTCTTTTGTCTTTCGCCGAGGCGGCAAACCGCTCTACGGCTTCGTGCAGCAATTGGTGTTGCTCTGCAGCTTGAGGGAGAACAAGCTGCATCAGGAAGGGAAGATGTTCCTCGGGCAGGGTTCGTGCCGCGCGCAAGAGCATCGCCAGCTGCTTTTCCGGAGCCGCTTGGCGAAGCATCGTCTCCATCTCGGCAACCGCCATCCGGCGCAAGAAATTCATCATCCGGGCGGCGGTGGCGCCAGGCCAGCGCACCAGAAGACCCCACGGCAGCACTCCGTGTTCCAGGTAGTACCGCAGTCCTTCCGTCAAGCTGTAGTGCGATAGTTCCAGCCTAGGGGCAACGGAAGTATCGTGCGCGGAGAACCTTTCGCCGCCAGGTTCGCCGGTTTCTCGCGATTCTGCGCCGGTTGAGCTCTCCTGCCGATCGGAGCGCGAATGCTGTAAAACCATGCTTCCCGGGGTGGGCATCAATTTCAGGCTGCTGGCCAGCTCCTCGATAGTCATTGGCAGGGAAGAGTGAAGAGTCAACTTTTTCAGCGTGCGCTTCACCCCAAGATGAAGGATGCGCAGCACATCCTGATAAGCCAGACCTTCCGCAAGGGACATGTTTTCCAGCAGAGTCTTCACAAAGGTCTTGCGATTGAATTGCGATCCCGGGTTATGCAAAACGTAGGCCAGCACAAGCGTCCAGAGGATCACATCGAACTTCTCGCCGGCGACCGGGAGAAGCGGCTCAGTGCGATGGATTTCATTCAGGTCCACGACGTAGGCGATGATCAGGCCAGCATGGACGGGCTCAAGCAGATGGAGCAACTGTTGCAAGACCGGCCGGTCCAGTTGCGTTACCAGGCGCTGGCGGACTGACGCCTGGACGCCGCAGCTCCTGATCATCCCGACGAGTCCGTCAGGATCGTCTTCTGCAAGCTGCAGGAGGAATTCTTGCAAAGCGAAACCGTCCGCGCCTGTGGCCCATGCCGGCAGTTCACCGTGTAGAAGAAAGAATCGCAGCGACTCTAACTGCCTTCCGTCTTCTGCTGATGCGGCATGGGGCCCAAGGCCGGCGACGGCCGTCCCTGGCGTTCCATCCAACTCGTCTTCAATGTGATCATCACGTGCATCCCCTGGGTTTGTGGCCGCGGCTCCCGGATGTTTCACAGGCGCCATTCCGGGGCGTTCGCCGAGGTCCCGTGCCAGTTCCCGGATGACGATGGGCAACGAGGAGTGAAGCGGAAGTCTTCTGCCGGTCTGTTCCAGGCCCATATAAAGGATGTGTAACATCTCCTGATACGCCAGGCCTTCGGCTTCTGCCATGCCGGTCAGCAACGATTTGACGAAGCTCTTGCGGTTGAATTGCGATCCCGGCTCCTGCATCACGTAGGCCAGCACCACCAGCCATATCAGGCGGGCGAATTCCGTGTCGCCCAGCCCAAGCACCGGTTGCGCACGATGGGTTTTCTCCAGATCAAAGATGTAGGCCAGGATCAGTGCTGCATTCTCCGGTTCGAGCAGACGAAGCAGCCGCTGCAGCAATGGTTCGCGGAATTGCCTGACCATGCGCTCCCGGACGCGGTTTTGTGTTCCGCACTTGCGCAGCACCCTGGCGAGTGACTCGGGAGTCTGTTCTTCGAGTTCCAGCAGCAATTCGTCGAGGGAGGAAGCCGCCGAACCAGGCGCCCAAAAGGGCAGTGTCCCATGCACGAGAAAGTGCTCCAGCAATTCCAGGCGCGAGGCCTGTTCCGACTGGAGAGAGACGCCGGGAGCCGGCCCTTCCTCTGCTCGGAACAAAGTTTGCTTCAGGGCCTCGCACACACGCAAGTAAAGCCGTTCCGGGAGAGACAAGTCCAGCTCAGACACCGGCAGTTTTCCCAGATCAACGCTCAGGCTGGCGATCCGGACGTGTTTCCCAGGTACATCCAATTCATTCAGGGCGCGCTCGATAGCCGGCAAAAGGTAGCGGCGATTCATCTCATCGATACGAGGCTGCAGCAACAGCGCCGTCTCCTGGGAATCCACGAGAATCTTCAGGCTCTGTTTACGAATGCTGTGGCGGAAAGATTCCATGTCTCCTGCTTTTATTTCATACCGGCGTCCCAGGGAGGCTCCTGATGCCCGTGCAGGAAAGCCTGCAGCAGCTCTGAGCAACGCCTGATTTCATGGCGGTCGCCGCTGCGCAGGGCGCTCCGCCAATTCCAATACAGCCATTCGAAGCGGCACATCTGCGCCGGACGCAGGAAACAGTAATTGACCACGATGTGCGCCGGGGTATTCTCGCGCACCACGTCGCGCACCAGCTTGCGGTATCCAGTGTCGTCACCCAGACTGGGGGAAGCCGAGACCACAGCCGTGATGGTAAAGCTGTACTCGAACTTGCCGGGGAGCGGCTCCGTGCTTTCCGGCAAGCGTTCCTGGGATGAGACCGCCCCATATCCGCGGCCTTCCTCGAGTGAGGTGAACCCTCCGCGCCGCGGCTCCGAGGGCTCACGCTCGGGATTCCCACTGCGGGCAAACCGCAACAGCGTGTGCTCTACGATATAAAGCTGTTGCGCCGCGCGGTCTACCATTTGCGAGACTCTCGAGAAATCAGAAGCTGCGGCCAGCGCGGCGGCCGCGTTCTCATATTTCCCCAGGAGCCGCCAGGCAATGTCCGCCGGCGATTTGCATACCAGAACAGTCGTGGTGTCACCGGGTAGCGCACCAGTGCGGAATTCCGCAGCTTTGCCGGCTGCGCGAAACAACTCCGGGGTCACGGTTTGAGGATGCAGGAATGAGCCAGGTTTGGCAGCTAGAGTTGGTTCGCTCTCCGGCTGGTCCCAGGATATGGGCGAGAAATTCTCTTCAATGTGGTCGGTGTGGCGGCTGAGGGGACGGCCAAGGGAACTCACGGCGTCAGAGTCGGCCAGCGACAGCCCATACTCTTCAAGCACATCAATCAACGGACGATGCCCCACCGGCTCCATGCCCAGTTGAATCCTGGTCTTGATCTCCATTCCCGCGATGTTTGCCGGTGAAGCCGGGGCCAGATAATCGACTCCGCGACCCCGGTCGCGGGTGCTCGCAACCAGGTGACGTAACAGCGCCAGTTTTGCCGGGAGCAGGCTTGCAGCGTCTCCCGCCTGCGCCTGTCCGCAGGTGGCCGCGTCGCGGGTGGAAGAGGCTTTCAGTTCTTCGGCGTAGAGGGCCAGCAGGAAATCCAGGAAACGATTTCGGCGCTCAATGAATGGATCTGCGTCACGGACGATTCGTTTGAGACCGGGGACATAATCCAGATTGAGCAGTGGTCCAACATCCGGTACATCCATGGCCAACGATTGATAAAAATAGGTCTGACACAAGTTCTCAGTGGAATAAAGGTCCTTTGCGCGAGCCAGTTGCGCAAAAAAGTCAGCCAGCAACTGCTCAAACACCAGCAGGTAGCCCTTGAATTGCCGGGCCATGGCCCGGCGCGCCTGCGTTGCTTCACTGGGAAGGCCGAAGGCGCCGATGCCGTAAACCACAGGAAACTGGTTTTGGATGGAGTAATAGCGTTCCAAGTGGCGATAACGGCCCTGCGGGACGGCGAAAAATTCCTCGTACTGCGGCAACAGCAACAAGATCCGCCGGTAGTTTGTCCATAATTGGTTCAGCTCGCGCTCCACCACGTTTGGATCAGGCACGCACTCCAGCCCGTTGTGGAACAAGCGGATGGCAAAGTGCTTTCCCAGGGGACGGGTATCGAGCCGCAGAATCTGCTGCTGCGGCACTGGAATGGAGTCGTTGCCGGCATAGCGGACTTCATCCTTGCCCACGCGGACTTCAACATTGCGGGCGGTGGTGACGCCCTGCGTGCGGGTAATGACACGGACGATGTCTTGCACCGGGATGGCGGCGGCTTTGGGCTGAAGTTGGGCGTCATCGATGAAGCCGTTGCGCAGCAATGGGCCATTGAAGATTTCCGAGGTTGACTTGCCTTGTTGCAAAAAGTCTTTCAATGAATGGCGGCGCACCTCAGGGGCGAGAAAGTTGCCGATATTGAAAAAGAGTTGGGCCAGGACCGCTTCGGGCCGCTGGATGCCGGCGAGCGTCACGTCAGCATAAACAAGCGTGCGCACCTGCTCCAGCAGTTGAATGGAGTGCAGATCTTCACACAGGTCACGGTGACGGCAATAGACATGGCGGACGCGCTCGCGAATGGCCGTAGGCGAAAGCTCCGGGGAGCAGGCGTCGGCGCCGGGCGCGTAGAGCCAGAGATCATAGAGTCCGTTGACGAAATCCGGGGATTCCCTTGCGCGCCAAGGAACGCACCACGCGTTGGCCACTTCCGGGACCCGGTCAACGATGAGCTTGCGATAGTCATTCTCAGTTACAGGATTGCAGGGAAGGATGCGGCGAGGGATGAACATCGCCTGCTTGCGTGTGTTGATATTTCCGGTATCGCGCTCGGCCAGCAAATCCTGCAGCGGAAGCTCCGCGCGATAGGAAAGCTCGGTGAGGGCGTAGCAGAGCTGCTCCAGGACTGTCACGCCGGGATCATGCTCGTTGAAGTCCGTCCAGATCTTGCCCGCGAGCTGCTGGAGCAGGGCAATCCCCTCGTCCCTTAGATAGGAATAGTCCAGTCCTTTATTGGCAGGAGGCTCCGGACTTATGGCCAAGGATTCAGGCATGTAGTTGAGCAGTCCTCAACGGTGATTAAAGTTTTGCTTTAGAAACAAATTTTTCCGGGGGAGACGTCGCGTGCCTGGCGGCAAACAGCGGGCCCCTGGCCCAGGCGTTCGGCGGCGGCCCGGAAGGATAGTGATATCGCGTATAAGGAACCCCATACATGTTGGCGACGGCCATTACCTCATCGAAGGTATGCTTGCCAGTGATGGTCTTGTCGTAAAACAGCTTCCAGAACGCAAATATTCCCCAGGCGACGGCTTCCAGCTCGTTCGTGCCGGCTCCGGCCCATTTTGCCAGGGCCATCATTCTGTTGGTTGTGTGAGACAAGCCGGCCTCTACCGGCATCTTGTTCTCACGCGCGGCCCGCGTGTCCTTCGAAAGTTCCTTGCGGGCTGTGTTTGTCCGGGCTTCGTTCTCAAACCCTTTCGTCTCTAGCTGCTCTTGGACAAGGCGGCGGTCCGTGACATCGTGAATGGCTATGATCATCCTGATAAATGACGGAACCGATACCTTGTCGTTCATGGCAGCTTCAGCAAGCAGGTCCAATGTGGGATCCAGGCCGAAATGCTTCCCATAAACTCCGTGGGGACCTTGGAGCATGTTTTTCACAAGAGGTTCGCTCTTGATAATCTTCCCCAGCAGCCTGGTACACACTCCTTTCAGCTGCGCGTTGATGTACTTGCTTTCTACAGTCATGATCGCCAGCTGTTTTTCCCGTGTGCGATTATCGGTTGATTCAACCTGTCCTACCACGGCCAGAGCCAGCTCGTAGTAGGAATCGTAGTACCTGAATTGTGCTTTTCGACTTCCGTGCTGCGGGGGTTGGACCCACTGGTCCAGCTTTCTTCTGATGTAAGGCTCGAGGGCGTTCAGCTTGGCTACCGTGGCCTCGTCTTTTTGCGCAGCCGCTGCCTTGGTCATCTCCGTCATCAGCGCATCGACATCCGTCTGCTCCATGCCCGCGACCTTGACCGTTCGCTGCACCATCCCTTGCCGGGAGGCTCTCACCGAGGTTTTGCCGGACTCCTGCCTCTGCGTCGATCTTCGGGCACGGGATGCTTTCGTCCCCATCACGTCCGCTTCCCGCTCCAGGGTGGAATCGTCATTGATGGCAGTGCCTTGCATCTGCATGGTTGGTTTGACGCGCCCCTGTTTTTGCTGCGCGATGTGCCAGGCTTCATGGGGAAGGTGCTTTTCCTGACCCGGGGCCAGATGGATGTCGGTTCCCTGTGCGTAGGCGAGCGCATGCAACTGCGCGGGACGCGGCGAGTTGTAATGAACTTCGACGTCATCCATCGCAAGGCCTGAAAGCCCTTCGATGCCGGTCTTGAGGGCGCCGGGCAGGCTCGTCTGGCCCACCTGCCGCTGTGCCGCAGCGGCGGGCTCAGAAACCAGATTCTCTTTTTCCTGGACAGCGTGGCCTTGCAGAGCGCTATTTTGGCCCTTGAATGTCTCGGCCAGCTTTGCCTGGGCGGTTACCTTGGGACTGCGATTGAACGCTTTCTCAAGATCGACCAGGCTCTGGGCACGGGGCGCCCGGTTCAAGTCCCGCGCCACCTTTTGCTGAAGGGCATTCTCAGGGCCGCCGCGCAAGGGAGACGAACGCCGAGTTCCCTGGTGAGCGCTTGGCTCGCGGCTGGCCGCTGCCTGATTGGGCCGGCGTTGCTTGGGCGCGTTGTAAGATTTCATCTGCATTCTCCTTTTCTCTTCGTCCCGAGTGCGTGGCACAGGTTCATTGCATCAGTAGACACTCCCGTCCGGCGCAGGCGCGGAAACCGTGTTCGCGTCATGAATCTCGTGCTGCTTAGCCGATGTGGGCCAGTACCACTCCAAAGTCACTGGGTCCGGATCATAGATGAACGCAATGGAATCCAGCGCCAAGACGTACGGCCGCGTTTGAATGAACCCGGAAATTCCGTCCTCCGAGATACATTGCCTGTTCTCTACGGCAGGCGGCGAACCATCGACCGAGGGACCATGAAACCAGGGTGAAAGATACTCGACTAGTTCATTGTTCAGCCGAGTGATGCAGTCGCCTGCATCCTCCTGGTCCTGAAACTGCACCGTGGCATTGACTTTGATGCGGACATAAACCGGATTCACAACCTGTATTTGGATAAAAGGACTGGCAAGGCTCTGGAGATAGCTCTTGATTTGCGCGAGCATGGCAGAGCTGGCCATGGGCACAGTAGGATCCTGAAGCTGGTTGCTCTCCGGTCCCGCGATCACTAACACCAGAACGCTGCCGGGGACGTGACCCCCGTGAGGATTCCGAGCGGGCAGAGTGTGGACCTTCCAGATGGTTGGAAACCTCTCGAGAACAAGGCGCTCATGGTCCCAGCCGAGAACCGCCCGATCTTTGTGGCGCAGCCGTTCGCCGACCCGGACATAAAAAGTCTGCTCAGTCTCGGGAGGACGGCCTCCGAAAGATTCCAGTGGCTGGTCAATGGTCTGTACATCCGGTAAATCCTGTACTGAGGAAGAAACGGTGTACGCCGGCAAAGGCTTCTTCAGGTGATCGTAAGCGCCGCCGTTGTCTTGCCAGGTGGAGGTCAAAGCGTGCGGATAGATGGCAATCGCCGGGGGAAAAGCGCCGGCATCGCTGGCAACCGCAGCTCGAAGCCAGGTGCAGGGCCCGGGGAGGATGGTGACACTGCCGGACTGCGGTGCTGGAACATCGAGCGCGACGATGCCTGTGTTCTGCAACCCGTTGGTTGAATCGGCAACCCGTTGCGCGGGTTGGAGGGGTACCCAGCGGTTGGCAGAAAGACGGTCCCATTGCACCGGCGGCAGCTCGTACGGCAAGTCTTGCGCGCCGGCCGCTGCCATCTGAAAAAGCAGATTCAGTTTTTGTGGAGCTGTCAGGCCGGAGAAGCCGAGGTAGAGGGCCCCCGCGTAAGCGAATTGCGGCAGCAACGCCGGCAACTCGGTGGACGCCGGGGCTTGAGTACCGCTCCCAAGCTCTTGCGGAGATTGCCGTGGTGGGAAGGCAAACTGGCGGTAACCGCCAAAAGGCAACAGATGAAAAAAAATGCCGCAGTCCCGCCCGGCTTGACCGCCGATGAAGGAGCAGCGTGCGCGGTAATCCACGGTGGCGCTGGTGGCTTGCGGCACATAAGGATCGTTGGGATACTTCAGTTCCTTCTTGACTTTCATGCAGGCGGCCATGCACGCCTTAAGGCACAGGTCATGTGCCTGCTGCAGTGACTCTTGGCAGCCGGCAAGGCATTTCTGCATGCATTGCTTAAAGTTCTCATCGATTCCGCAACCGATCTCGCACTCCGCGATGCAAGCAGCCGCTTGCAGCAGCGGCAGGCATCGATTGCCGCAATCACTTGCGTTCAAAGCGCCGCCCCAGCGCGCCTGGAAGTCCTTCAACAACTGTGCGCGCTGCTTGCCTTCGGCCAGGAGGCACCGGTCAAGAGACGCCTTCATGCCGGCTACGCCCTGCGCATCGTGCATGTTTTGATTGCGAATGAAGCATTCGACCAGGCATTCGGCGAACGCGACCAACAACTTCGTGAGACAAGCGGTCAGTTGGGGCTGGATACATCTCCGGTACTCCCCATCGGGCACATCCTGGCATTGGTCCAGGAGGTGTCCCACCCATTGAGCTGCCTCGGCCAGGAACTTGCATTGAGCATCGCATTTTTCCTGGCATAGGTCGGCGTTGGGCAGATCTGCAATCACGGCGTAGAGCACATTCTGTGCGTAAAGATCGGCGCCGAAGGCGTACTTGGGCGCGGCCAGCGCCAGCTTGATGGCGCTCGCTGACGCGTCGTAATACGGCGGGAGCGGGTATGGGCAGACCTTGAAATTGTGAAAGTTGCTGGCCGGACAAAGGGGGCCGTCAATGGCAGGAACCGGATTTGAACAGTCGTTCTTGGTGCGAAACAGGAAAGCATCCACGGGGACGGGCGGGGCGAGTGGCTCGAACGGCTTCTGCGGGCACACGGGATCAGAAGTAAGAAACCACGATCCGGGATTCAGGACGCTCAGGGCCGCGTGGAAGACCTGGTTATCGAAAAGGCCGGGCTGCTTCTTCCCGTCAAGACCAAGAACGTAATCCCGGTAGTAACCCTTGAATCCGTCATCATTCTGCGGGAGATTGAACCATTCGATACCGATCGTAAGAGCCCCAAGCTCTTTAGCAAACAGCTCCTGATGACGGAGAAGAAAATAGGAGCCCACGACCGGCAGGCCACCAAAAACATAGAAAGGGGCGCTGGGATCAATGGGCCCGTCAGTGTTCTCAAGCTGCATACCAGCCAGTTGATTGACTTCAGTCTGGAGCTCGAGGGCGATGATTCCCATTGCTGCCAGCAATGAAAGCGGATAGACACAAGCGCTACCAGAGTTGCCGATGAGACAAACCGGCTCTTGCCTCAGGTAAGCCTTCAGTGTCGGCAGCGACGGAGCGGGGTTCGCAAGGTCTGCATCCTGGCCCGCAAGCGCTGCCGCCTCCGATTGAGCTGCACCTTCGCCATCTTCTGGATCATAGGCGACGACCGCGGGAGCCGAGGGTGGCAACTCGAAGTAAAGACGGAACCCTGTTGCCTCCGGATTTGGATAGGCAGCAGGACTGGCCTCATACTTCTCCACCAGAAGCCAGCCTGCGTCAGTGGAAACATACAACTTGAAAGCAGCATTCAGAACCTGGAGGAAAATTTCTTCCTCGTGCAGCCCGGTGACTTGGGCGATGTGCGTGAGAAGCTCAGGAAGTCCCGGGGAAGAATACTGGACCAACAACGTGACCTTGCGAACCCCGCCGGTCAGGAGCAGGTAGTTGGAGGCCAAGGCAAATCCCAAGGTCGCGGGCTCAGTGACTTCCGACTGGGTGGTTCTGGCGCGGGTCTCACCAAAGGTCGCCCATGGTTCGGGCAGACCTGAAGTGGATGTGTTTGGGCCCGGCGTCCCGTCCTCACGCAGAAGAATGGTGGAGCTGAAAATGCGTTGTAACACGTCAGGGGACGGTGGCGGGGTCTGACTCTGCGTCTGTGCGGACAACAGAGGTCCTTGCACAACGCGCAACGTGAGCAGCCGCGCGACGGCAGCTGCGGTGACGAGCAGGCTTCTATCCGCAGCATAGAGAATGTCCATGCCGTCGGCATCCGGTCCGGCTGAAAAGAGCGTGCCTTTATGGACTGTGGCGTCGAGAACTTTTTCGCTCGCGGCGAGCGTGAAAGTAAGGTAGAGGCTGTCCGCCAGCGCTCCAAGATATTTTTCCCGGAGGATATCGCGATAATAGAAACGGCTGTAGCGGCTGGAGAAACTGTTGATCGAGTGCTGTGCTGTCTGGAATAGCCGCGCGAAGGCTATGTAAAGAGCGCTGTTGGGGCTGTGATCTCCGGAGTCAGCCATTGACGCGGCGAAGTTAGCCAGGGCAGAACGCTGGAGTTCCGCAACTCCATGGAGGAATGCGTAAAGAATGGCATCTAGAAACGGAAGAGCACGATCAATCTTGCGGTTGGGTGTGGCCCCCGAATAGATCGAGCCATCAGGACGCACGTTCCCGAGTCGCCACAGATCGCAAAACATGCCGTAATCGAATCCGATGCGGCGCCCAAGTGCGCCGGGAAGCCCGGCGCCTTCGTCATAGGCCTTCAGCGTCTGCAACGGCATCGCCAGTTCACTTTCGACCACGGAAACGATTGCCTGTCCCACCAGGCGCGCGGGGGAGTTTTCGGGAACTACCTGGAGCCATCGCAGCCAGGAATTTGCCTGGAAGGCGAGCCCATAACAGACGCCAAAAGTGTCTTTCAGGAGTTCAAACTTGCGATGAAACGAGGTCTGGCTTCTGGTAAGCGCTTTCAGGCGTATGAACTCAGCCTCGGACCGGGCGAGATCGACCTGGGCCATGGAGGCCAGCACGATGGAGGGATCGCGCTGGAAGAAATTCTGCCAGTCACCCTCAACCTGGTTGCTTAGATCATAAAAATTGATCAGGCTTCCATAGGCCGCGCCGAAGTTGAGCAGATCAGCGAGGGACCGGTCGTCCGGGCAGGCATAATCGTCCTGCAAGGCCTTGAGCCGGCGATTGTTCTGGCTGGCGGCGTCACAGATCACGATCGGATTTGTCCCGGATTCTTCCACGGCTTAAGGCGTCTCCACCGGAATTGTGGCTTCCTTCAAATAGAAAGGAAAAACCATGTTGTTGCGCGCGTTGGTCTGGCGAATGGTGTAACTCACGGTTATCGAGACCAGGCCATCGATCGACGGGTCGGGCTGCACGAAGACATCGTCCACATTGATGCGTGGCTCCCAGAACAACACGGCTTTTTCGACGCTGGCGGCCAACTGGGTCATGAGGGTTGTGGTCGCTGCCCGGAAAACTTTTTTCTGGAGGTCGGTGCCGTACAGCGGCAGCATGATGCGCTCCCCCATGGCGGTGGCAAACAAGATGTGGAGGCTTTGGCGGATGTCCTCTTCAGCACTGACCATCTCCACGCTGTAATTGAGCCGCGAGAATGACGGCGGGAAGCTCCACCCCGTGCCCAACATGGCTTTTTCCGGATCCATCATGGGCGTTCATCCTCCGATCATGACCGTTGGCAGGCCGAGCATGATTGTTCCGCCGTGCGCGGTCTTGTCACCCATGCGGGCGGCAGGCAGGCCCATGATCTTGACTGTGGCCGAACCTTTGACGATGGCATCCGGAGGGCCGACGCAGATGGCCAAATCGCCCACTTTGGCCGCCGGCAGTCCGCCGATCAGTACGGTGGGCGCCCCGGGGCCTGCGATGGGACCTCCGACATGAGGAATGGGTGATGGAAAAGCGGGAGTGCTCATTGGGCACTGGTGGAAATCCGTGAGTCTGGCAGCGGGCGGCATAACATTTCCTTTTAATTGATCTTTACCGGGAGGCCGCGGACGGTAAGCATGCCTGTAGCGGTCAACTCGGCCGCCGCGGTGCCCTGGGCTGAGAATTTTGTCTTGGCTTTGTGGGCCACCTGCAGTCCCGCCATGGAAGCCTTGGCTTTGGCAGTCATGTTCAGGTTGGCTCCAGCTTCAACGGTGATATTGCCCTTGGCCGTGATCTTGATGTTCGATCCGCTGTCAAGGGCGATGCCGCCTTTGGAGAGCGAGAAGGTGTTCTTGTTGCTGTCTTTGATGGAGATTGCGCCCGACTTGTCGTCCATCTTGATGGTGTGCTTTCCCGGCGTCCGGATCTCGATGATCTTGTCCTGATCGTCGAAATAGATTTCCAGTTTGCCGAGGGTGGTGATGGCCTTCTTGGTGTTCTTCTCGTCCGGTGGATATTTGGGAGCGAGCTTCTTGCTGTAGACGCTGCCCAGGATGACCGGGTAACGCGGGTCCTCATTCATGAAACCCACAATCACTTCGTCCTTCGGCTCGGGATAGAAGACCGCTCCGACTTTGTTTGAAGCATAGAAAGTGGCGAGACGGGCCCAAACTCCCTTGCTTTTGTCCTGGAGAAGCGGCAGATTCACCAGGACGCGGAACTCACCTCCGGGGTCCTTGGCCACCTGTTTGACCACGCCCGTTTGCAGTCCGCGAATGGCGGGCAGCTGGCCGGAGGCCTCGGGCGCCTGGATCTGCAAAGCCTGGTCAGCGAACCACTGAGAGGACAACCCAAATTCGGTGGTGGTGAGCCAGACGCCTTCCACGATCCGGTGGTGGACGCCGCTGATCAACGCGACGCCGTTAAACCGGTCGCCGAGCCCCCCTAACTCTATGGTCTTGCCCGCCTTAGCCAAAGCATTTCCCTGGAAGCGCACATACCCCTGGATTTTTGACAGCTTCGACCTAAGCAGCTCGGCAGAAGACCAGTCCTTGAGCGCGGTCTTTTCCACCGGCGCGCCGGTTTGCTGCGGCAGCTTCTTAACGTTGAATACCTTGGCGAGCTGTGCGGAAGAAAGCTTGCCCGGCTCCCGGACCGAGACCGTCCCCGGGCCGGATTCGACGAGTTGCTGGCTTCCGGCATCCCAGGTGTAGCTCTTGACGGCCGAGTCGGCGTACTGGGTGGAAGCATCCATCTCCGCCTGCATGTCCAGGATGGAATTCCCGTATTCCACGCGCAGCACGGGCGCCTGCCTGGTGTCCGGTGGCTTTACGGTGAGTTTCCCCCCGTCGGCAATCACGAGCAGGCCGTTCATTTCCGCCCGCATCAGCATCAAGTCCCAGTCCGCGGCGTAATACTGAACGATTTCCTCGTGCTCCGTATTCGTTGACGCAACATCTTTGGCCAGCTTGTAGGCGCTGATGAGCTGGAGGATGAGCTTGCTGTCGGTGATTTTTTCGAAGATCGCGTTCTTGCGCTCGAGCGTCATCCTGATGCATTCGTCCGCGACATCCACCACCAGCTTCGAGCCCTCCGTACGGTTGATCTCGAGTCCTTGTTTGACGATGATGCCGCTGAAAATCACGGTCTTTTTGCCGTCGTCATAACCGGCTTCAATCTGGACTTTCTTGCCGGGATCGAAGGCGCCGGCGGCGCTGATGGCAAAATCCTGCTTTGAGGGGCTGCCGTCGAACAGGACAATCTGCGCCTTAGGCACCCGGCATGCGCTCACCCATGTATCGATGGAGTAGACCTGATACGTGCTGGGGACCGCGGCGCCGTTCACCGTTATGGCAAACGCAACGCGCGAACCGGCAGCGAGCAGCGGAGATGGCGGTGTGCTCACGGCGCCGGTTCTCCCAAGGGCGGAAACAAAAGCTGGGCGCCGGGAACCAGTTGCCTGAAGTCAGTAAGGCCGTTGGCTTCAGCCACCTGGAGGTAATAGGCGCTGCTGCCGTAGATGGAGTAGCACATCCACGGCAGGGTGTCGCCGGCCTTTACCGTCAGGATGTGCGAGAGATCAGGAGAACACTTCTTGGCCTTCAGCGCCAGCAGCTTTTCACTGGTATAGCCGATAAAACCGGTCTCGGCTTTAGCGCGCAGCGGAGTTCCATCCGGTTTGAACAGGGTATAAGTGATCGACAGGGTCTCCAGGCGACAATTAAAGAGCAGCGTTCCCCACGCGAGTTCCACGAATTTGGGGCTGTGAATATTGCCGCAGTACTTGCAGACGATGTCTTTGAACTCTTCGATTTGTTTTGTGATGCCATCGCCGGCAAAAGGCAGCAAGCCGGGCAACGGCGTTGGCATGACCCCTGTGCCGTCGAACACCAGCTCAAAGCCGACCCGCTCCAGGGCGATTTTGTTGAAGTCCGAAGAACTTCCGGAACTGCCCTGGGCCTGGATGTCGTTGTAACAGATCCTGTAGCTGTGGGAATAGGTTGCGGGATTGATATATACCGTGAACTGCCCCGCCTGTTTGGTGAAGTTCGCGTCGTCATACGCGGTGATCACCATTTTTTGCAGGCTGCCGAAGAGTCCCATGCTAGCGCTCCCGCTTTGCCTTGAGAGCTTTCAGCACTCGGCGCACCGCACGGTCCACTGCGTCCTCCGGTTCGCCGCACGCCGATGCGGCTGCTTTGGCAGGCGACTGGGGCGGCTCAGGCCGGCTGGTCTGGTCGCCCACCTGCATTTGAATGGCTATTTCGTTGATCTCCAGCGCCATCTTGTTCCCCTTATTTGAGTTTCGGCGTCTCTCGCCGGGCCGATCACAGGCTTGCCAACTTGGCGGAAAACTGCGCCAGCTTGACCGCCATGGCTCCCGGGCCGCCGAGGTTGAAGCGCTCGAAGTAGTTGTAAGAGAACTCGAGCGTTTCAACGAGAATGTCGTTGTTCATGGAATTCAAAGGATCAACTTCCCAGCGAACGGGCCAGGCGTTGACGAACGCCCAGGCAATGGCCGGAAAGCCATCCTCGTTGAGCAAACTCACCAGGAGGTTCTGGGGAATGATGGGCAGCGAAAGCGTGGAGCCGATGGTCTGCCCGACCCATTCCGCCAGAAACGAATCTTTGGTGACGACGCCTCTTTTCATCACCAGATTCGCGTACTTGGCGGCTTGAGGGAGGCGATGGACGAACCGGTTCTCGCCTCCCTCAGTCACCTCTTCCGTACCAAACTCCGCCCGGATGCCTGACACCTCCTTGAAACTGGCATCGATGCCGGTCAACAAAGCAAGGGCCGCGCCTGAACCAATCACGGTGACCGTGAAATAGAACGCGGGCGGCGGATAGTAGTCCTGGGTCATCGTCAGGTCCTTGTTACGCCGCGGCTATGGCCAGGGTCTCATAGGCGAGTTCAAGGGTTTCCACCGCGACCTCATTGCCCTCGGATTTCAGATCGGTGCCGGTGATCTTGGTTGGCCATGCGTTGTTCAGGGTCCAAGTCATCTTGGGAGCGCCGGCCTCATCGAGAAGGCTGATCACAACCGTGCGGCGCGCGATGGTGTTCATCTTGATCTCGTTGTACCAGGTCCAGAACTTGGCATCGTTGACGAAGATCCCCTTGCGCAGGGTCACGTTGCCGACCTTGCCCAGCCCGGGCATCTTGATGGGGTAAAAAATCGGGTTGTTCCCATGCCGGTACTCAATGACCTGGGTTTCACTGTTGAGGCCGTCCACTTCCTGGAAGCTGACGGTCTCGTCGTCTCCCAGCTTGACGTTGAAATAAAATTTAGGCAGCGGCCAAATATTGTTCTGTACTTCTCCGGCCATATATCCTCCTTCGCCGTGGTTTGATTTCTACGGTTGGTGTTTCACGCCAGGGCAGCTACGGGCGTCTAGCTGATGCCCTCCATCTTTTGCTTGAAGGTGAGCACGATGAATTCGGCCGGCCGGATCATCTGGACGGTGATCTGCACGATCATGTACCCGTCAAGAATGTCCTGGGCGGTCATGGTGCTGCCCAATCCGCATTGGACGGTGAACGCTTCTGAAGCCTTGGCGCCCATCAATCCGCCCTGCGACCAAAGCTGCGTCAGAAAGGCGGAAACCATGGCGGTGGCTTTCACCCAGGTATTGGCGTCGTTCGGTGCGAACACGAATTTGTTGAGAGCGGCCTTGATGGACTGTTCGATATAGATCAAGGTGCGGCGGACCTGGATGTAGCGCCAGTCATTGCTGTTGCCATCGAGGGTGCGCGCGCCCCATACCACCGTGCCGCGATCAGGGAATTCGCGCAGGGCGTTGATGGCCTTGCCGTCAATGGGCACATTGAGGTCGCCCTGTTGCTCGTTGTTGAGTTTGAGGGTCGTCTGAGTGACCGCGCTCATGGTGACATTGGCTGGAGCGTTCCACACGCCCTGGTTGTTGTCCACGGCGGTGATAACTCCGGCAATGCCTGCGCTGGGCGGCAGAACGTCGTTCTTTTTTACCAGCACATTGAACATATCGTTCAGTAAGGGCAGGGCAGCGGCCAGGTTCTGGTTCAGGGCCTGGATCTGTAACAGATCGCCGCTCTTGGCCGTCGTCTCCATCTTGTCTATGTACTCATTCTTGATCGTGGCGCCTCTGCCCTCCAGGATGCTGCCATACGTTTCCTCCGTGCCATACAAGGTGACGGCCCGCCAGGTGAGGATTTTGGTCAGATCCGGCTTGGTGGGGTCAGCTACCACAATGGGCGTCAGGCTGGTGTAATCGAAGTCCGCCGTCGACAAGACCGATGTGACGGGAAAGGGGAAATAGGCCATTCCATAGTTAAGGTGGACGTCAGGTTTGGCGTTCACTTCGCTCCGGAATGCGGCGATAACATCAGCGAGCGTGACTATATCGTCAGTATTCTTGACTTTTTGCGTCGTGCCGATGAGTGCTGTGGCGTATACATCGAGGATAGCCACACGGTCCTGAAGTGCGTGACATTGCTTCAGCATCTCCGTTACGACGTCCGTGAAATCCTTGGAGAGCAGGGCATCCTTTGTCTTGTCCGTGGGCGGCAATAACACGGCATCGGGAACCACCAGCATGGTTGGACCTGCTTGTTCCTTGATGGCGGCCAATCCGGCCAGCAGTTCATCCTTGTCAATCGGATTTGTGGTCTTTATGCCGTTTTCGTCCACCTTCTCATACAATCCAACGGAGACGACGTAGCAGGTTCCGCCGCCGTTGGCATAGAAGAGCCGCATGCTGTTGTAAAGGTTGAAGGCGAAGGCGGGTGTTGATTGGGTGAGGCTGAAATATTTCGGAGCAAGGTCTTTCGTCCAGTGGGCCGGGATCGGCGGTGGCCCGACCGATGCAGGCACAAATGTCCAGGAGGTTACCGAGAAGTCATATTGCCCATTCTTCTGGGCGGTATCGACGTCGACCTCCGTCAAGTCGTACACTCCGTCGTAGTTCTTGCCAAAAATCGCTTCAAAATCCACCATGGAGCCGATTTTGACCGGCTTGTTGAGGATCGGCTTTTTGCCGATCTCGGCCTTTTCCGTATAGCCGATGAAGGCCGGGATCGCCGTGGGGACGCCAATGATGGACGGCGGAAAGGCATCCAGCTCTTCGATATAAACACCGGGCGTTCTTCTTCTTGTTACAGCCGTTGTTGCCATAAGCACCTCGCTTTTTTGTTGTTAGGGTCATTGACGGATCAGACATATACGAAAATATCTGAGTAGTTGCGGCCCGGAGGAACGGGATCCTCCGAGGATGAATTGTCCTGGAGCTTGCGCAAGAGGGCTTTGATCCGCTCTGCGCACTCCGTAAGGGTGAGTCCCTTGCACTCAGGGCAAAGATGGTTCCTGAGTTTTCGGCAAGGCAGAAGACCGTCCGCTTTGTCCTGGAGACTTGCCAGCAGGTCGCCGCAGGCGACCCACTCATTCCGGGGCAGCACCTGGGTTGAAGCCACGGGCAGCCGCTGCTCAATGACAGTTTCATTGCTCCACAACTGAAAACTGGACTTGGAGTACTTCCGCAAGGGGATGGCTTTCTCGGATAGGAAACGATAGGCACGGGCCCCGTTGGCGAGAACCACCGGGCAGGGTCCAAGGAAGTCCGGCCCGGACTCGCTGTGGATGGAGAGGTGGGGGAGATGCCGCGGCGGTTGAGGAACGATGAAATAGTTCCAGAACGTTGAGCGCGCAAGGAACTTTAGTTCATAGTTCACTTCCACAATTTCAGGTTTGGTGCCGAACAGGTCCTTGACCGGGTAGATGCCGTTCTCTGTGATCCCAGGCATGGGGTCCGTCAAAAAGAGATCGATAAAACACAGCGGCGCCGTGCAGGACAGGGTGTACAGTACGTCCTCCTTGGGGCAGACGACCGTTTCCTCGCCGCTTTGCGGATCGCAGCGCACCTGCTCAATGGAGTACTTGCCCTCCGGGAAGAGGGAAAAATCGAGAAAGATGGTATCCACACACACCTGGTCTTCGCATTGGCGCGCGCATTGTTTTTCGCACTTCCTCCGGGCGACGGCATCGTCAGGAAACTTTTTCAGGCAGTCGTCGGTGCAGGCTTGCTTGCAGTGCTTTTTGAAGTCATCAACGTCTTTGCAGGTAATTATGTTCGGGTTTTGCCGCGCAGCCAGGGCCCGCGGGATGCACCGGGGCCGGCACATCACCACGTGGTGAGAAACGTCCCGAACCTTCACGCAGGTGACGTCCGGAGAGCAAATCTGAACGGCATATTGCGGCGGGACGACTTTCTCCAGTTCCAGATCACTGACGGCCTTGCCCGGCGCAAGCATGATGCTTTCGCCGAGCCGATGGGCATCCAAGTTGGAAAAATAGAGATTTTGGAGCATCGGGTCCGTTGCAATGCAAATTCGGGTGAAATTGATGAACGACATGTTCTTGAGCGCCAGGACAACGGAGATCCTGGTCCACACTTCTTCTTCCCGCGGGGCCGGCAGTTCACCTCTGCGCGCTTGCCGGCGCAGATAGCTGAACAAGTCGTCCTTCCGGGCGGTGTCGTAGACGATGGAAAACCCACACGGCTCCACCAGGAATTGCAGGCCCAGGTCTTGCATGAGAGCCGCAGAATCCGGAGTGGGAATCACCTTGAAATCAGGGCAGGCGAAGGCCGGGCCGGGATAATAGGTGTGGCGGACAACGACTTGCATCAACCGCTCGTAATAGTAATTGCGTGCGGCGCCATTCAGGCGACGCTGAGGCAAGCCCCGTTCAAATGCACGCCGGGTGATCATTTCTCCCGCCATGAGCCTCCTCCGGTGTGCAACATTTACTCGTCCTCCTCCGGCTCAGGAGTATGACGCGGCCTGGGTGCATTGGATTCCATGGGCCATCCTGGGTCTTGCATTCCCCGTGCGGCGGGGATCTCCGCCTGCATGGCGTCGCCGGCAAAGGGAAGCATCCGCACCTTGTAGAAGACAGAGGGCAGGTACTGGGTGCCCAGCATTCCCATGAGGTAGCTCAGATCAACCATGTCCAGGTTGGTGATCTCAAATGTCAGCTTGTCAATGACGTCGTCAAGGTCCGGGAGGTTTTCATGCGTGAACCACGAGTTTTGCTGAAAGAAGCTAATCGTCCTGGAGATCATTCCCAGCCCCTGTGCGTAGTTTCTGCCATAAAAATTCGCGAAGAACACCACAAACAGGTCGATATAGAGGGGCGGGGCGACGGCCGCATACTTGTTGTCTTTGATCGGCACAGCGCGGTTGTATGTGCTGACGACAGTTTCGTGTTGAATATTGGCCAGGAACATCACGATCTTGTCTTTCGTCTCTTCGTACAAACGGCCTTCATGATCGACGATGTTGGAAAGCACGACCCAGTCCTCCACGGCAGGATCGATTTTCGAGAAAAAGTCATTCAGCTTCTGCCTGATCAATCCCAGCGTGGTCTCGATGAGCATTGAGCCTCGTTCGCCCGCGCGGGCGCGACTTGATCGTGATGAGATTCGCTTTCCTGAAATATTTCGTCTTCGGTAACCTAGACGCGGCGCAGTCCTGTCTGTGACCCCAGGAAGCGCAAGGTGTACTGAAAGAAGATGCGGGAGTTGTGAAGCGTCAACTCGTGGGTGGGAGAAACGGTCGTGGCCGGACGCGGCAAGGCATCAACACGCTGCATCCACTGGTTGTCGTCGCCTGGAGTGTATTTTTCGGCGGCGGGCACTATGGGCAAGATGGAGACAAACCGCAGGCTGACAGTCGACGGGATTTGTTGCACTGGAGATTACAGCTGCCTCCGGAGAGGCCGCGGCGCCTTCATGGACGGCTTGCTCGCCCGGGCAATCCTCCTCGCCAGATGGAGGGAAGGGAAGTGGGGTAGTGCTGATGAGTGGGGCCGCGTCGATCACAGGCGAAGAGTCCACCACGCCCTCGACCGATTCGGTGCGTCCACCGGCGCAGCGCAGGATGGTAACGCAATACCATTCTGCCAGAGAGCCATGCTCGCAAGAGCAACTCGGAATGGAATGGGCGCCTACACCCATTTGCTTCAATGCGATTCGGGCGCGCTGAATACGTTTGCGCACAGCCGTTGGCGAGACGTTCAGGTACGCCGCGATTTCCTCATAGGACTTGCCGCCGATAAAGCGGAAGACTATCACTTCCTTCTGATTGGCCGGCAGGTTCTTGATGGCGGAATCAAGGCAGATGCGTTGTTCCTCGTTATCGTTGCGCAGCGCGGGCTGTCCAGACCGGGCGTTGCCATAACCGATTGCATCCATGCGGACCATCTCGCGCTGGCGCCGGCGGTGAATGTCGATGCAGTAATTCCGGGTCAATTGCGCCAGCCAGGCGCGCGCATCCTGGATCTTGCCGGCATGGGCAGACATCTTGGCGAGCGCCTTGAGCATGGCTCCACTCAGAACATCTTCCGCATCTTCCGGCGACCGCCGCATCAATTGCAAACAGATGCGGTAAAGGTAGTCTTTGTTCTGCAGCCAAAGGCCCCAGAATGCGGAACGATCACCCTCTGAAAGCCTTCGCAACAGAGTTTCGTTCTCTCTTTCAATATCGGCCAAGACACACCACTTCCCTGCACAAGTCAAGGAGACGAAGACAGCGTGGAACCGGAACCCGTAGAACGATGGAAGACTGCAACCTATGCTTAACGGAACCTTTGTTGAGCCGTTATTAACAAGCAGCCACTGAAGTTCTGCGCAAGTTCTACCTGCAAGACGCAAACTGATCTAGGTTGTGACTTGCTTGCTGAAAATTGCGCGGCAGATGCACGGAGGCAGATGCTGCAAAATAGACTTCTTCAGATGTGAAATCAAGAGGAATCTGGGGATATGGTTTCAGTGTATTCTCCAAAGGCGTGGAGGCTCGGCAAAACTTGAGTGGACCATGCTTAAGGCAACTTAACAAATGAAACGATTTGCATCTTTGGGGGCCGGGGCAAGGGAAATTGTTTGCGCAAGATTGGAGGCGGGGTTTACAGAAGCGATCAGCTCACGCGAAGAGTAGCATTCACGAGAACATCTGACGGTTCTGGATGCGGTTGCTTCTGTGACAAATGATTAAGGATCTCTCACCGACAAACGATCAACAGCTTGTAGCGCCTCGTTGTGATGTCTTTGCAAGCAACCTGGAAGAAGCCAAGGCCCACCGACCTCAGCAGGGCATGTGTTTCCTAGGCCTAGTAGCGGCACGCTATGTAGCTTTTCATTTTGAAGGAGGGACGAAGCCATGATGCAGGAGGGCGCCCAGCCGCTGGCCTCATGCATCATGCCCACAGCGGACCGGCGCCGCGATGAGCTGGGGTTTGCCCCTTCAGCTTCATGCACTGCATGTGACTGCGATCTGACTCGGAAGCGGGTCTAAACCCACCCTTCCGGCACTTGAAGAAGGAAGAACAAGAGCGATAAAGTCCTTGCGGGAATCCTTCCATGCCAGGCCTGTTGAGAGACTTGCTGATTTCGTTCTGCCCTGAGCGCGCGAGGCGGGCGCTGCGGCCGGAATCCACGCATCGCGTAGTTGTGTGCGGCACGTGGACGGGGCTGACGCAGTTTGTCGGATTCGTATTTCTGCTCGTGCTTCGCTACCGGTCTTTCATGTTCGCCCGCATGCAGCAGTGGGGGCCACACCTTCGTGGCAGTGGCGAGTTGGTCCAGAGTGCAGCTTTGCTGGTAACGACGCTGGAATTCCTGATCTATCCTCTTTCACTGTGCCTGTTGTATTTTGCGGCGGAAGGCATGGCGCGCTTTGTCGCAGGGCTGATCAGTTCACAGGTTGTACCCAGCTTGCCGGTGTTCTTGGCCTTCCGTCTGGCCGAGCAGAAACGGATGCGGCGCGAGACTATACGGCTGGAATCGCTTCCGCCGGATACGGTGGAGTTCCTTGCGCAGGGCCGCGTGCGCATCGCTTCAGCGCACCGGCGAGAGAGCTGGAATGCGAGCGTCACTATCGGCATCAGCGGCCAGTTTCATGAGATCGAACACAAAGAGCCCGCGATGCCTGGGCGTCCGTTCGTTTTTGTTCTGAAGCCGGCCGGCGCCGGGCGAGCATTGCGCGGGTATGAGGAGTATGACCTGAGCGCCGCCACGGTCCTGAACCAACCAACGCTTGCCGCTGTCCCCTCCGGAGACGGCCCTGTGGAAAATTAGTTCTCCTTTCTTGCATCAGTAACGAGTAAAATCGCAGCAACAAAAAAACTATGGCAACGCAGATTGCTCCGGCCGACTCTCCGGTGATTCGCGCCGCTGGAGGCATTATCCAGCGCACCGCCGCGCATGGTGACGAGGTCATGCTCGTCTTTCGCAAGCGCGAGCAGGAGTGGACCCTGCCCAAAGGCGAAGTCAGGGAAGACGAGTCGTTCCAGGAAGCGGCATTGCGAGAAGTTGAGCTGGAGACTGGCTGTGCCTGCCGGCTGGGCAGCTACCTGGGCACCATCAGTTATTCAGACAACGGCGTGCCCAAAGTCGTGATGTTCTGGAAGATGGCCGTGACGCAAGAGAAACCGGGGCCTGCCAGTGACGAGATTGGCGAAGTAGCGTGGATTCCGGTGGCGGCTGCAATCGAGCGCCTGGGCCAGCCGCAGGAGAGAGCGATATTGTCACGCCTGGCGAGCACACCACGTGCGCAACAAGCCGCGCCTGCGCCGGCGCCCGTGGCAACGCCAGGTGTTGCGGCCGAGCCGGCAACGGAGGCCGGGCAAAGACCGAAGCGTTCGCGAATAGAAGATGGACGCGTGTATGCGCGTCTCCTGCGCGAGTCTGAGGCCTTCCGCGTGGAGCTGGCTTTCCTGGAGCGGCGCAGCGGGCAGGCGGACAAAACCTGGGCTTCCACCGCGTCTGAACAGCTCAACAACGTGGCCCGCTGCCTGGAGAGCAACGACGTGGAAGGCGGTCTCTTTTGCCTGCACGCCGCGCGGCGCTTTGCCGTCTACGGGCTGACCAAAGCGGAACTGATCACCCGCGGCTATGTCCTGCGCGAAGAGGCCCAGAAGATCTCTTCGTGGCGCGGTAACGCCATTGATGGCCTGCTCGCGGTGCCGGATGAAGATCTCACCGCGGATCGCCTGGCTGAAGCCATGGCCCTGCGCGACGAGGAAACCACCAACCAGTACTACAAAGTGCGGCTCACCGGCGACCACCTGCGCATCCTGCTGATCATTTGCGGTCTCGCCATGGTGGCCCTGCTGCCTTTCATGCTGATGGACGGGCCGGCGCGCACCGTGGCCCCGGTGCTGCTATTCGGATTGCTCGGCTCCTCCTTTGCCGCCGCCCACTCGCTCATGCGCGGCAAGAACGAGTCACGCATTCCCAACGTGTTCATCATGCTGACTCCTGTACTCTTTGGCGCGGTGGCGGGATTGGCGGGCTTTGCTACATTCGAGTACGTCGCCTGGCTGTTGAACGTTACAGGATCGCATACCGCCGGCGTCCTGGCGTTGGCGTTCTTGTTCGGCATGCTGGCCCAGCGCATTCTGGCGCGGCTGGCCGGAACAAGAAGAAGAAAAAAGCTGCGTTCGTAACGGAACCGCCTTTTTTGTACGGCAACCTTTCGTTCTGCGATAGGACGTTGCGCTCTCATGAAAGGTCAGGGAAGATTACTCCAATCTGACCAGTAGTTCTCCTAAGAATCTCCACGCCAACTTAAGACTTGTGAACAGGCATCCGACCATCCATCTGTCCCCAAAACTCTAGGAGCGTGATATGCGGTCCATCTTGGGACGAACTACCCTTGTTGTTTTTGCGATTACCCTGGCCTCGGCTCTAACCGCCTGCGGCGGAGTCTCCAGTTCCGGCACTAGCGGGAATCCAGGCGGCCCGACGCCAACTCCCAATCCTTCAGTGCCGTCTGTGGCAGGCAACTTTGACGTTGGCCTGGTCCAGATTTCAGCGCTTGAGGCGGCGACGCGCGCGGCCTTTGGCGCCTTCGGCAGCGATCCACTGGCCAGTGGCAGGGTGCACGTGGAAAACAACGCGGGCGTCCGCGAGATGCAAGCCAACATCAATGGAGCGCTCGCCAATTCCACTTACGCGGTCTTGTTCTGCTCCTTCTCGACCGGCCTGGCTGCGTGTTCTACGGTCGCCCAGGTCACCACGAACGGCCAGGGAAACGGCGAAGCAAACATGTCTCTCACTGGAGGACCCTTTGCCGGCATCTTCCTGGTGCAGCGCGCGGGGACGAACCAGTTCGTGACCGGCTTTCCGAATGGCCAGCAAGGATTCAAGGTCAGCCTGGAGCCTGCGGGCGCGATCAGCGGCGGCCTGGGAGCGGGCTTCTCGCTGGGCACGGACACGCTGCGCGAGGGAAGTGTAACTGTCCAGCCCGGCGTGAATCTCGCGCAGGTGGATGGGGCGGCGGCGAACGCAACCTATGCCATCGCCTTTTGCCGGTTTGGCGCGGGAACTGCAGGATGCGTGGCCGCGGGCACCCTTACCACCAACAATGA
>DASVFK010000381.1:0-50211 GCA_036380095.1 Candidatus Angelobacter sp.
GCATTTTCTTGGCAAGCTTACCTTCATTGACAACGCAGTAGACCTGACGACCGGCACCATCAAGCTGAAGGCCACGTTTGAAAACACTCAACATGTTTTGTGGCCGGGACAGTTCGTGGACGTGAGCCTCACCTTAAAGGCGCAGGCCAACGCCATTGTGATTCCTACTGCGGCGCTGCAGACCAGCCAGAGCGGTACGTTTGTTTATGTTGTGAACCCGGACATGACGGCGGAGCAAAAGCCAGTAAAGATCGCATGGAGCGCAGGCGATGACACCGTTCTCGCGCCGGGCGCGCTCCAGCCGGGCCAGCGGGTGGTGACGGACGGCCAGTTGCGGCTCACGCCCGGCGCCAAAGTGGAGATCAAGAGCGGATCGTAAATATGAACACACAACTCTTCATCCGCCGGCCCATCACCACCACGCTGATCATGGCGGCGATCCTTATCTTCGGCATCTTTGCCTATCGCCTGCTGCCGGTGAGCGATCTGCCGAATGTCGATTTCCCCACCATCAACGTGAGCGCTTCGCTGCCCGGCGCCAGCCCCGATACCATGGCCGCGGCCGTTGCTCTGCCGCTGGAAAAACAGTTTTCCACCATCGCCGGCCTGGACTCCATGACTTCCTCCAGCGCGCTGGGGGCAACCAACATCACACTGCAGTTCACGCTCGACCGCAACATCGATGCGGCCGCGCAGGACGTGCAGGCGATGATCGCCAAGACGCTCTCGCAGCTTCCCCCGGAGATGCCCTCGCCGCCTTCTTACCAGAAAGTGAATCCTGCGGACCAGCCGGTGCTCTACCTGGCGCTCAGCTCCGCCACCATGCGCCTCTCCGACGTGGATGAGTACGCGCAAACCAACGTGGCGCAGCGCATCTCCATGGTGAGCGGCGTGGCCCAGGTGCAGGTCTTCGGCACGCAGAAGTATGCAGTGCGCGTGCAGCTCGATCCGCGTAAGCTCGCCATCCATCAGATCGGGCTCGACGAAGTCAACACCGCCATCAACAACGCCAACGTTAATTTGCCTACGGGCACGCTCTTCGGCCATTCCACCGCATACACCGTCCAGGCCACCGGCCAACTTCTACAGGCAGTGCAGTACCGTCCGCTGATCGTGGCTTACCGCAATGGTTCACCAGTACGGCTGGACGAACTGGGCGACGTGTTTGACAGCGTGGAGAACGACAAAACGGCAAGCTGGTACACCGGCACGCGCGCCATTGTGCTGGCCATCCAGCGCCAGCCCGGCACCAACACCGTGGAAGTGGTGGACAACATCAAGAAACTTCTCCCCACCATGCGTGCGCAGATGCCCGCCGGCATCAGCATCAACACCTTGTATGACCGCTCGCTCTCCATCCGCACCTCAGTCAACGACGTGAAATTCACGTTGATGCTGACCGTGGCGCTGGTGGTGATGGTGATCTTTCTTTTCCTGCGCAATCTTTCGGCAACCATCATTCCCAGCCTGGCGCTGCCCATGTCGATTGTGGGCACGTTTTCCGTGATGTACCTGCTCGGCTACAGCCTGGACAACCTCTCGCTCATGGCGCTCACCCTGACCGTGGGTTTTGTGGTGGATGACGCCATCGTGATGCTGGAGAACATCGTCCGCCACATGGAGATGGGCAAGCCGCCGTACAAGGCTGCGGTGGAAGGCGCGCGCGAGATCGGCTTCACCATCGTCTCCATGACGATTTCTCTCGCTGCGGTCTTCATTCCCGTGCTTTTCATGGGTGGGATCGTCGGCCGCCTGCTGCACGAGTTCGCGGTCACCATCGGCGTGGCGATTCTGGTTTCCGGCTTTGTTTCCCTCACGTTGACGCCAATGCTGTGCAGCCGGTTCCTCAAGCCCGGCAGCCACCAACGCCATGGTTATCTCTACAAGAAGAGCGAAGCCGCGTTTGATGCCATGCTGCGCGGCTATGAGTGGAGCCTGCGGAAAGTGATGGCGCATCGGCTAGCCACGTTCTTGCTTTCGTTGGTGATCCTGGGCGCGACTTTCTGGCTTTTTATGGCGATTCCCAAAGGCTTCCTGCCCAGCGAAGACCAGGGCAGTGTTTTTGCTTTTACTGAAGGTATCCAGGGAATCTCGTTCGAAGAGATGGTGCGCCACCAGAAAGAGGCGGCTGCGATCATCGGCGCCAGCCCGTACGTGGATAACTACATGTCCACCGTGGGCGGCGGCGGTCCGAACGTCGCGCTCAATTCGGGACGCATCTTTGCCCGCCTCAAGTCGCGCGACCAGCGTCCTCACGTGGACCAGATCATCCAGGAGCTGCGGCCCAAGCTGATGCAGATTCCCGGCATCAACGTCTACCTGCAGAACCTGCCGCCGATCCGCATCGGCGGGCAGCTCACCAAGAGCCAGTACCAGTTCACGCTGCAAAGCCCGGACACCGCGGAACTTTACCAGACCGCGCCAAAGCTTGAGCAGCGCCTGCGCGGCCTGCCCCAGCTCCAGGACGTCACCAGCGACTTGCAGATCAAGAACCCGCAAGTGACCGTGCAGATCGATCGCGACAAGTCCGCTGCGCTCAACGTTGACCCGCGCACCGTGGAAGATGCACTCTACAGCGCGTACGGCTCGCGCCAGATCTCCACCATCTACGCGCCCAACAACCAGTACAAGGTGATCATGGAGCTGCAGCCGCAGTTCCAGCTCGATCCCGCGGCGCTCGGCATGCTGTACATCCACTCGCGCACCGGACAGCTTGTGCCCCTGGGCTCGGTAGCCAGCTTCAAGAAAGAAGTGGGCCCGCTCACCGTTACGCACCTAGGACAGTTGCCGGCCGTTACGCTCAGCTTCAACTTGCGGCCGGGCGCCGCGCTGGGCCCTGCGATTGATGCGGTGAATCGCGAAGCTGCGCAAATTCTGCCGCAGACCGTCACCACCAGCCTGCAAGGAACGGCGCAGGCGTTTCAGTCGTCGTTCGGCGGACTGAAGGGGCTGCTCTTGATGGCCATCCTGGTGATCTACCTGGTGCTGGGCGTTCTCTATGAAAGCTTCATTCATCCCATCACGATTCTCTCCGGCCTGCCTTCCGCCGGCGTGGGCGCCCTGGCCACGCTCATGCTGTTCCACAAAGAGCTGAGTATTTACGCCTTCGTGGGCGTGATCATGCTGGTGGGGCTGGTGAAGAAAAACGCCATCATGATGATCGACTTCGCTCTGGACGCGCAGCGCGAAGAAGGCAAACCCGCCGCGGAAGCCATCTACCAGGGGGCGCTGATCCGCTTCCGTCCCATCATGATGACTACCATGGCCGCTCTGATGGGCACGCTGCCGATTGCCGTAGGCTTCGGCGCGGGCGCTGAATCGCGCCAGCCGCTTGGCTTGGCCGTGGTCGGTGGATTGATCTTCTCCCAGACGCTCACGCTCTACATCACGCCGATCTATTACGTCTATCTCGACAAGCTGGGACCGGGGCTAAAGAAGCTGTTCGGCGGCAAGCGCGCGGAGCGGGTTCCCGAAGGGGAGTTGGAAGCGGCGAGGTAGACGGAAAACACCATGCCCTGATTACACGGATTCACGCTGATTGGCACTGTCTGGAGAATATGTGCAATCAGTATGATCAGTGGTAAGGGTACCCGGTTTCGGCGATGATGCACGATCTCGGCGATCCCGGCGATCTCTTGTTATCCTTTCCCTGAGGCACTCACTCACGCATATGCACAAAACATCCTTGCTCGCGCTGGTTTTTACCATTATGGCTACCATCATCACATCCGCCGCTCAGACCTCCACGCCGGACGCTGCTGAACTCAAGCGCATGGCCGCGCGCTTTGCGCCCACGGAGATGAAAGTGGATACTTCCGCGCTCTCCGCCGGTGACAAGCAGGCGCTGGTCAAGTTGATCGAGGCCGCACGCGTGCTCAACACCTTGTTCATGGAACAGCTATGGAGCGGCAACCTGGCGCTCTACAAAAAGCTCCAGCAAGATAAGACCCCGCTGGGCCAGGCGCGCCTGCATTACTTTTGGATCAATAAGAGTCCGTGGTCGGAGATCGACGGGCACAAGGCGTTTCTGCCCGGAGTCCCGGAGCACCAACCGCTGGGCGCAAATTTCTATCCTGAAAACATGACCAAGGAAGAATTTGAAGCCTGGGCGAAGACGCTTTATCTGGAATCGAAGGAGCAGGCCGAAGGGTTCTTTACGGTGATCCGTCGCGGGGCGGACAAGAAGCTCAAGATGGTGCCCTATAGCGTGGAGTACAAAATGTATCTCGCGCAAGCCGCCCGGCTGCTCAAGGAAGCGGCGGCGCTCACAAACAACGCCTCGCTCAAGAAGTTCCTCACCACGCGCGCCGATGCTTTCAGCACCAACAACTACTTTGAAAGTGACATGGCGTGGATGGACCTAGATGCGCCGCTCGACATCACCTTTGGCCCGTACGAGACTTACAACGACCAGCTCTTCGGCTACAAAGCGGCCTTTGAGGCGTACATCAATTTGCGCGACGACAAAGAGTCAGACCGGCTGGCGTTCCTTGGGCAGCATCTCCAGGACATCGAAAACAATCTGCCCGAAGACCCGCAATACCGCGTGGCCAAGCTGGGCGGGGCGGCGCCGATCCGCGTGGTCAACGAAGTCTTTGCCGCGGGCGATGGCGCTCATGGCATCCAGACTGCGGCGTACAACCTGCCCAATGACGATAAAGTTGTCCAGCAGAAAGGCGCCAAGCGCGTGATGCTGAAGAACATCCAGGAGGCCAAATTCAAATCCACGCTGGTGCCAATCTCGAAGGTTGTGCTTCAGCCGGCAGTGCAGAAAGACTTGAGCTTTGACTTGTTCTTTACCCACATCGTGGCCCACGAGCTCACACACGGCCTGGGCCCGCACCAGATCAAGGTCGCCGGCCGCGAAACCAGCCCGCGCCTGGAGATGAAGGAGCTCTATAGCTCCATTGAAGAAGCCAAGGCCGACGTGACTGGCCTGTTCGCTCTGCAATGGCTGATGACGCAGGCCGACCAGGGCAAGATCCAGATGCCGATCCCGCACGGGCCGGAGGCCGAGCGCCAGCTTTACACCACGTACCTGGCGTCGTCATTCCGTACGCTACGCTTTGGCCTGCAGGACGCCCACGCCAAGGGCATGGCGGTGCAGTTCAATTATTTTCTCGATAAAGGCGGTTACGTGGCCAACGCGGACGGCACGTTCAGCGTGGACATGAACAAGATCAAGGACGTGGTGGCCGCGCTTGATCACGACCTGCTCACGCTGGAAGCCACGGGCGATTACGCCGGCGCGAACAAGCTGCTGACGGAGATGGCCGTGATTCGTCCGGTGACGCAGAAGGCGCTCGACCGGCTGAAAGATGTGCCCACGGACATTGAGCCGATTTTTGTGACGGCGGATGCACTGGCGCCGAAGAAGTAGTATTTCCCGCGATGTAATCTTTGTATCCAGTTGGGGCAGGAGCGAGGGCACCGATTTTAGGGCTAAGAAACTTTCGTGGACACCTCACTCTATGCGTGTTCAGTGCATGGCAGACGGAGTGTCGACCTAGCAGGCTTGAGTCCCTCGTGGAAATTCCCTGAATCCGCATGGTTGTGCATCACTCGCTCGGGATGCTTCGACTCCTCCTCCCTGCCCTTCGGCAAGCTCAGGGTCAGTCGGAGTCGCTCAGCATGACAGTGCTTGTTTGCTCATTCCTGCTTTAGTTCAGGCGAACTCCGACACCGACAAAACATTCCCCTCAGGATCTTTGAACCATGCGACTCTTGCGCCGCTGGGCGCCGTCCAGATTCCCAGGCTGTCCTGCTGCATGCCGGGAAATCGTTCGAACCTGACTCCCTTTTTCTTGAGCGCGGCGACGGTTTTTTCGATGGAGGAAACTTCCCATCCCAATATGGTGAATGGCTGGGGCGTGAATGACTGCACAACCGCCAAGCGCAGCATGGTGCCGTTGGCGTCCATGACCAAGGCAAACGGGTCCTGGCTGACGAAGCGCAACTCCAGCACGCCCCCATAGAACTTGCGGGCGCGCTTGGGGTCAGTGATCGGCGCAAAAGCAACAAGCTTGGCGGAACCGAGCATGAATACCCCCTCACGTCGCCCTTCAAGCTAACAGAACGCGTCAGACTTGTGTGAGCGCAGCGAACAGCGGCCGTGCTATACGCGGAAGGGGCCCAAAAGAACCCGCAAAATTTTACTTGACATATTGTACTAATGTTATATAACACTAGTTGTACAGAACAATGGTTCGAACAGCGGCCAACTCGCACAACGCCTTTCAGCTCCGCCTGGACCTGCGCAGTGGCGTACCGGTCTATCGCCAGATTATTGACCAGGTGCGTGCCGGCATCGCCGCCGGCACGTTGGGACCGGGCGACCAGCTTCCTACGGTGCGCCAGCTTGCCGTGGACCTGACCGTGAATCCCAACACCGTGCTGCGCGCTTATCGTGAGTTGGAGCTGGGCGGGCTATTGGAGACACAGCAGGGTACGGGCACGTTCATTACCGAAAAGAAGATCAAGCACGATGAGGCCGAGCGCGCGCGGCAGTTGAACCAAATTGTGGGTGAATTCCTGGCCCGCGCCGGGGCCGCGGGATTCACCGCCAAAGAATTGATGGAGCAGTTGCGGGAGCAGATGTCGGAACCGGCGAAGAGGAGATGAGCTTATGTTTGCCACACTGGATTCCATGCGAGGTCAGAGGTCCAACATCAGCGGCGTGAGTGTAGCGCTATTTCTGGGTTTCGCCGGTGGAGGAGCCCTGGCCGGTTTTCTCATGCGGGAGCCTTGGATGATGGCTTCCGGCGGCATCGCGGGCGTGTATGCGTTGTTCGCCTTCAAGGTGATCCGCCAGTGGGAAAAGGTGGCGGTGCTGCGCCTGGGCCGCTACGTCGGCTTGCGCGGGCCGGGGCTGGTGCACATCATCCCCATTGTTGAGACGCTGAGCCGATACGTGGACCAGCGCATTCGAGTGGCCAGCGTGAGCGCCGAATCCACACTCACCCGCGATACCGTCCCGGTGAACGTGGATGCAATCGTCTTCTGGATGGTGTGGAACGCGGAAAAGGCGGTCCTGGAAGTGGAGAACTATATTGACGCGATCATGCTCAGCGCCCAGACCGGCCTGCGCGAATCGATCGGCCGGCACGAGCTGGCGCAGATGATTACGGAACGTGAAACCCTGGGCAAGGAGCTGCAGCACATCCTGGACGAGAAGACCACGCCCTGGGGCATCACCGTGCAGTCGGTGGAGATACGCGACGTAAAGATTCCCGGCGGACTGGAAGACGCCATGTCACGCCAGGCGCAGGCGGAGCGTGAACGCCAGGCGCGCATCATCCTGGGCCAGGCGGAGACTGAGATTTCTGACAAATTCGTTCAGGCGGCGCAGGCCTATGCGGAGAATCCGGTAGCGCTGCACCTGCGCGCCATGAACATGCTGTATGAGGCCATCAAGGAGAAGGGCTCGATGGTGATTGTGCCGTCGTCGGCGGTGGAGACCATGGGACTGGGCGGCACGCTGGCAACGGCGGCCATCGCCAAAGGGCAGTAGGTACCAGGTGAATGTAAGCGAGGAGAAAGAAGATGAAGAACAAGATCGTTGTGACCACTATTTGTCTCGTTCTTTTGTGGGCGCCTGTACTGGCGAGTGGCGGAGGCAAGCGAGCAGACAATTCCAGCATTGTGGGCTCATGGAGCTGCACAATGTACGGCGTAAAGTCCGTCGCCTTAAAGATCCGAGAAGAGAAAAACGGACTCAGCGGCGACGTGCTCTTCTATCTGATCCGGCATAACGATGGCAAGCCGGCGCGCTCCTCACCGGGCACTCCGGAACCACTGATCGAGCCGCGCTTTGACGGCGAAGTTCTTCGATTCAAGGTAAGTCATCGCAACGCACATCCTCCACAGACCCTTAACGATCCGCCGGTAAGCTTCGTCTTCGAACTGGTCAAACCGAATTCAGCAAAACTGACCCGTGAAGGCGGAGAACCCGATTCAAGCTGCCAACTAACAAGAGACCAGTAGCCGCTAAGTCGCTGAAAAACCCGGAATTTTTCCTCGCAAGAGAGCCCGGCGGCCGCGTTCTATGCGCATATAGGGAATGTATCTCCTGGTGGATATACTCCGGAGCGGCCTCAAAGCAGAACTCCTTCCGCAGCGGCCGTCTCCGGAGTTGGTGCAAGAAGCGGCTGCGCTAAACGGCGCAGTCGCTTTGCTTTGGTGCCAAGCGGATTAGCGGAAAAGTTTAGAGATCGGAAACGCCAGCGCTCACCGGCTCCAGCAATCCTACTTCAGTAGCGATCTGCTGCAGTTTGGCTCGGGTTTCCCGCTTCATCGGCACCATGGGCAAACGATAGATCTCTTCGATCCGGCCCATCATGGCCAGCACGGCTTTCACCGGCATGGGATTGGACTCGATAAAGTTGGCCTGCATCAGGCGGACGTACTTGCGGTGCAGCTTGCGGGCTTTGTCCCAGTTGCCGCTGAGCGCGGCCGCGGCCATCTCAGACATTTCTTTCGGGATCTCATTCGACGCCACGGAGACGATGCCCACTCCACCCAGCGCGATCACGGGCAGCGTGACTGCGTCATCGCCGGAGAAGACCAGGAAATCCTCAGGCACGTAATTAAAAAGCTCGGCGATCTGGCCGATGTTGCCGCTGGCTTCTTTTACCGCGCGGATGTTGGGCACCTTGGCCAGACGGGCCAGGGTGGCCGGCTCGAGGTTGGCGCCGGTTCGGCCGGGGACGTTGTACAGCATCACCGGCTTGTCCACGGCTTCCGCGATGGCCTTAAAGTGCTGGAACTGGCCTTCCTGCGTGGGCTTGTTGTAGTAAGGCGAGGCCGTAAGGATGTAGTCCACACCCTTGCGCTTGTTCAGCTCTTTGGCTTTGGCTACGGCATCCGCGGTGTCATTGGAAGTGGCGCCACCCATG
The DNA here is from genome assembly GCA_036380095.1 of Candidatus Angelobacter sp. Taxonomy (GTDB): domain Bacteria; phylum Acidobacteriota; class Terriglobia; order Terriglobales; family Acidobacteriaceae; genus Angelobacter. The sequence continues at coordinate 8,895 of DASVFK010000381.1, forward strand.
ATGGGCACTTTCCCGCCGGCCACTTCAATAGTGATATCGATGACACGGAGCCATTCTTCCTTGTTCAGCGTGGGCGTTTCCCCGGTGGTGCCGCAGGGGACCAGGAAGTGGATTCCGGACTCGATCTGCCATGCCACCAGACGCGCGAGCGCCTGCTGGTCGATGGTTTCATCTTTTCGAAAAGGGGTGACGAGAGCTGTACCGCAACCTGATAGTTTCATGGATGAATACTAGGATAGCAAAACCTTCACCACAGAGGACACAGAGGAACACGGAGAGGGCAACCTGAGTGCTCCTCTGTGCCCTCTGTGGTGAAAGACCTAAAGTTGATCGACAATATCCGGAAACTCCCAAAACCCGGTCTTGCCCTGGATCCACTCGGCGGCGCGGACGGCGCCTTCGGCAAAGCCCAGGCGGGACTTGGCATCGTGGGTGAGCAGCATAGTGTCGTGGGCGGAGTCCAATGTGATCAGGTGCATGCCCACGGTATCGCCTTCGCGGATGGAGGCGATCTCCAGCTTCACGCCCGAGCCTGCTTCCAGGATCTTTTGCAGCGTGACGGCGGTGCCGGAAGGCGCGTCCTTCTTGTGCACGTGATGTTTTTCCGCGATGTTGCCCCGGTAACCGCTCTTGAGCACCGGCGCGATAGCCTTGACCGCCTTGAAGAAGAAATTCATGCCTACGGAGAAATTCGATCCGTAGAGAAACGCCGCTTTGCGCTCCTCCACAAGTTGGCGGACTTTGTCCAGGTGCTGGTACCAGCCGGTGGTGCCTACGACCAGCGGCACGCCGCCTTCAGCGCAGCGGATGATATTGGCGATCACCGCATGCGGCGTGGTGAAATCAATGACAACGTCAGTTTGCCGCAGCAACTCCAGCGACAGGCCGCGGCCATCCTGATTCTCCTGGCTGGCCAGCGAGCTGACTTGATGCTGACGCTCCTGGGCCACCTCGGCTACCAGCGCGCCAGTCTTCCCTCGTCCCAGGACCAGGACCTTCATGCGAACACCTCCGGATCAACTTCAGAAAAAAAGACCTGGTGAAGCCGCGAGACTACTTTGGGCACATCCGGCTCGTCAATCACAAAGCTGATGTTGATCTCGGAAGCTCCTTGGGAAATCATCTGAATGTTTACGTCGGCAATCGCGCCGAACACCTTGGCGGCAATGCCCGGCGTATTGCGGATGTTCTCCCCCACCAGGCAGACGATGGCCTTGCGGCCTTCATACTTCACGTCGGCCAGCTTGCCCAGATCGGCGGCGATGGCGGCAATGGACTCGTTGGAGTCCACGGTCACGGACACGCTGACTTCAGATGTGGAAACCATGTCCACGGGACAGCGATGGTTGGCGAACACCTCGAAAATGCTTTTTAGAAAGCCGTGCGCCATGAGCATGCGCGTGGCCACCACGTCCACCACGGTGATGCGTTTCTTCGCGGCAATGGCCTTGAAGATGTTCCTGCTCTTGGGCGCCGTGGCCGTGATGCGCGTGCCGTCACACTTGGGATTGCGCGAGTTCAGGATCAGCACGGGAATATTTTTCTGGATCGCAGGCAGCAGGGTGGCGGGGTGGAGCACTTTGGCGCCGAAATAGGCCAGCTCGGCGGCTTCCTCAAAGCTGATGGTCCGGATGCGCCGCGCCTCGGGGCAGAGGTTCGGGTCGGTTGTCATCATGCCGTCGACGTCTGTCCAGATTTCAATGCGCGTTGCGCTCAATCCCGCCCCCACGATGGCGGCGCTGAAGTCTGATCCGCCGCGGCCAAGAGTGGTGGATACGCCTTCGCGCGTGGCGCCGATGAAACCGCCCATCACGGGCACGCGCCCGCGCTCCAGCAGCGGCTTAACGCTCTGGCCCAGACGCGCGTTGGTTTCTTCAAACTGGGGAATGGCTTTGCCGAAGTTGTTGTCAGTAACGATGCAATCGCGCGAATCCACGTGAGTGGCTTCGATGCCGCGCTGCGAGAAGGCTGCTGCTGCAATCTTGCTGGAGATGCGCTCGCCGAAACCGGCGATGGTGTCCGTGGTGCGCGCTGTGAGCTCGCCCACGGCGACCACGCCACGCAGGAGTTCATCCAGGCCGTTGAAGTCGGCTTCCAGTTCCGGGGCAATCTGCTCAAAGGCGTGCGTGCCCAGCAGATCAACAGCGGTGTTGTAATGGCGCTCGCGGGCAGCACGAGAAAGTTCCAGCGCCTTGGTGCGATCTCCCGCTCCGGCCGCCGCAGCCATGGCCAGAAGCTGATCGGTGATTTTGGCCAGCGCGCTGACGACGACAACAGGTTTTTCATTCAGGCGTTCGCGCACGATGGAGGCGACGCGGTCAATGGCCTGGGCATCTTGCACCGAAGTGCCGCCGAATTTCATCACGATCATGGCAGCACCTGCAAGCTCCACCACGGAGACACTGAGACACGGAGAAGATCAAAGCCAAGGTCTGTTTTTGAGCACCCCATCGTGCGGCGACTCTCCAACCGATTGTCATTCCGAGCGCCTGCCTTTAGCGCGAGGAATCTGCTGTTTTCCAGGCTTGCAAGAAAGCAGATTCCTCGCTTCGCTCGGAATGACAAGTCAAGAGTTTCTAGCGCGAAGCCGTAAACCTGCCGATGCGATCTATGCGATGGTCCGTCCAAGCCAATCAACCCAGGTAACCCTGGACTTTCAGTAGCTCGCCGTTCAGGATGGCCGCGCCAGCGGCGCCGCGGATGGTGTTGTGCGAGAGCACGGTGAACCGCCAGTCGAAGATGTTGCAGGGACGCAGGCGGCCCACCACGGCGGACATGCCGCGTCCGCGATCGCGGTCGAGGCGCGGCTGCGGGCGATCAGGCGCAGGATCGTAGATCACGGGCTGCTCAGGCGCGCTCGGCAGTTTGAGCTTCTGCGGCAGGCAGCGGAAATCATTCCAGGCCTTGATGAGTTCTTCCGCCTGCGCCGGCTTGCTAAGCTTCAGCGAAACGGATTCCATGTGGCCGTCCTCCACCGGCACGCGGTTGCAGTGCGCGCTCAGCAGGATCTCGGCATCAACCACGCTATTGCCGTTGAGCGAACCCAGCAGCTTGCGCGACTCTGCTTCCATCTTCGGTTCTTCATTGGCGATATAGGGGACCACGTTGCCCAGGATGTCCAGCGAGGGAACACCGGGATAGCCAGCGCCGCTCACGGCCTGCATGGTGACGACAAAGACTTTTTCCACGCCGAAGCGGCGGTGCAGCGGCGCCAGCGCCAGCACCAACCCGATGGCGGAACAGTTGGGGTTGGTTACCATGAAGCCGCCATTGTTCCTGTACCAGCTCTGCGTCTTGATCAACGCGGTGTGGTCGCCATTGACCTCGGGGATGATCAGGGGGACATCGCTCGCCATGCGGAAGGCGCTTGAGTTGGAAACCACAGCGCAGCCCGCGGCGGCAAACGCGGGTTCGATTTCCTTTGCCGCCGCAGCGTCCAGCGCGGCGAAAATCAGGCGGGGCGTGTCTTTTGCCGGCGCAGCTGCATTCACGACCATTGAGGCAACGCGCTTCGGAATTGGCGTGCTCAAGCGCCAGGTCGCCGCTTCAGCGTACTTCTTTCCCGCGGAGCGGTCAGAGGCCGCCAGCCAGGTTACTTCAAACCAGGGGTGGCCTTCGAGTAGCTGAATGAACCGCTGTCCGACGGCGCCGGTGGCGCCGACAATGCCGACTGGAAGTTTGTTGCTCATGGTTCCTTTAGGCTCTGATTTTAACAAAGCACTCAGCAGTCAGCACTTAGCATTCAGCCGGAGCAATTGGCATTTGGCTTTTTGCAATTGGCCAGCCCAGAAGTTCCGTGCCACGGCGCCGGCTAGTTGCCAATGGCTCATTGCCACTTAGTCAGACTCAATCCGCCGCCGCTGCCTTCGCCGGACTGGTCTTCTTGACCAGGTATTCATCGGTCAGCACAAGCACCAGAGCGGCCGTGGGCACGGAGACCAGCGCGCCTACCACGCCGGCCAGCGATCCGCCGAGGGTCAGAGCAATGATCACAGCCAGCGGCGAGAGCTTCAAAGTGGAACGCATGATGCGTGGAGAAAGGAAGCCGGCTTCAAACTGCGCATAGACGGCGTGAAAGAGGATAACGAACAGGACCTTCTGCGGCGAATCCAGCGCCGCCACCGTTGCCGCGACAGCCAGCGCACTGACAGGGCCGGCGATGGGAACAATGTCGGCGATTCCGGCAAACAACGCCAGCACGTAAAAGTAGCGCAGGCCAAGAGTGTAATAGACGGCAAGACTGCAGAGGCCCATCGTGGCCATCATGATGCCTTGTCCCACCAGCCAGTTGCGCATGCGCTTGTTCGCTCGCAGCAACGCGGAAGCCAGACGCCGCTGCTGGCCGGCAGGAAAAAGCGAGATCGCCCACAGGAACACCTGCTCGCCATCGATGATGAAGTACGTGGTGAGGATGATCGCGGTAAAGATACCGAAAACGCCACCCGCCAGGTTCAGGAACAGTCCCCCGGCGCTGCCCACGATCTCCGCCGCGTATTTTTGCAGCTCTGTGGGATCGATCTTTTTTCCAAAAGGCAGGTGCTGGAGTTCCTGGGTGAGCTCCTCCGAGTGCCGCGGCCAATCGGCGGAGAACTGGCGCGCGTCGTGATAGATAGGCGGAAACGCGAAAACCATGAAAATGGTCCCGGCCAGTACGAGCACCAGGATCAGCACCAGGATGGCGAAGCCCCGTCCGGCGCGCCAGCCGTTGATCCGTATCTTCTGGATCAATCCAATGGCCGGTGAAAGCACCACGGCGAACAGCGCGCTCACGTAGATCAGCATGAGCACATCGCGCACGTTGTAAGCGGTCCACAACGCCAGCAAGACGGCGAAAAAGAAAAGGATGTCAGAGCGATGGTTCATGGCACAGGGGAAGTGTATCGCGGGTTGGAAGGTTTGGATTCGCCCGAAGGTGCTAAAACTGACGGCAATCGAGCCATCGGGAGATCGGATCATCGGGCCATCCACTTCGGCTCGTAAGCCTCCAGATCCCGATCACCGGATGTCCCGATCACCGATGTTTTTCAGTCTCTTACCACCTCAACGTTCGACGCGGGGACTGACATCTTCAGCACCTTATAATCGTCGCCCACCCAGAGCAGCCAGGTCACGCCTTCGCTATCGAGCTTCAGCTTGTTCACGTCCACGGAGCGGCCTTTCACGGTGATCTTTTCCTGGCCCAGCAGGGAGATCACGGCTTCGCCGGCGGCATGTTGATGCGGAATCAGGATGCCGAAGTGGCTGGGTTCGCAGATGCGGCCCTGGTCCTGTTTCCACACGCAGCCGGTGGCCAGATAGCGCAGCACCAGCAGTTCGCGCTGGGAAAAGAAGTTATCGTCCAGGATGACGGTGTTGGTGGGCAGGATGTGCGGCACGTCCGTCTTCTTCTGGTCGGCAGGTATTACGTGCTCCATCAGGAGCTGGTCTTTCGGCTCCACGCTAGCTTCTTCTTTTTGCGGCACCGTGGACCGCCACACATAAGAACGCAACTCGCCTTTAGGCGTGATCTGCATTTCTGCAGTTTGGACGGCTTTGAAGGTGCCGTCGTCCATCTTGATCTCTGAGGTAACGATGTTCACGTCCGGGCGCTGTTCGATGTGGAATTTTTCCGTGCCCACGCGCTTGCCGTTCATGAAGATGCCGAAACTGCCGGAGTCCCAGACCGTGGCTGCGCCTGCCGGTTTCTTATCTTTCTGGTCAGAGGCCGCCAGGGACCCTGAGGCGAGCACGGCGGCGCCGAACAGAATGGCTGCGATGATTGACTTCATTTTTTCACCTCCGGCGGCCTGACTGCGATGATACGCTCAATCTCAGCAGCCACCTCTTCCACGTTCTTGCCCAAGGTCTGCACGCGATGCTGCGCCAGTTGGTAGGCCGGCCGGCGCTCGGCGAAAAGTCCGGCAAACCGGTCTTCCTGCTGTGCCAGCGGCCGGACCCGGCTTTCAACATCGGCACGGCAGCGGCGGCGCAACTCTTCCAGCGGCGCTTCCAGCAGGACCGTGATTGCTCCGGCGCGTTCCAGGGCATCGCGGTTTTGTGGCTGCACGAATGCTCCACCGCCCAGCGCCACAATACGATCTTGCCCTCCGCCTTCTGCCAGCAAGGCGTCAAGCGCTGCGCTTTCTGCCTGCCGAAATGCGGCTTCTCCGCGTTCGGCGAAGATGGCAGCGATGCTCGCGCCTTCACGCGCTTCGATCACGTCATCCAGGTCACAGAACGTCGATCCCAGGCGCAGGGCCAGCGCGCGTCCTACCGTGGTTTTGCCCGCGCCCATGAACCCGATCAAAAACACACGCCGGGTTCGATCCGCTGGGGCCATCAAAAGAAGTTTAGCGTTACTGCTGCTTCTTTACGCGGATTTTACCATTGATCGACTGCAGCTCAACCGCGGAAGCACCTGAGTGGGAGGTGCCTGCAAAGGAACTCCCTTGCTTGGGGGGCGAGGATGAGGTGTGAGACTTCTTCTGGAGGGGAAAGTCGTTTTCCAGAGTGCCGTTGTAGGTGCGCGCCGCCAGGTCCACGGAGGCAGTTTCCGGCAATGCCAGATCGATGTTGCCGCTGTGCGTGGAGAACCAGTAGCTGCCCACGCCTGAGCAATCTCCCTGGTAGCTGATGTTGCCGCTGCTGGTAGCCACGTGGATTTTCGGGCCCCAGACGTTGGTCAACTGCACGGCGCCGCTGTTGGCCATGATATCGATTCGCGCCGCGGAAAGGTTGGTGAGGCTTACCGGGGCCGCGACGCCCTGCATGATCACGTGCGAGCGGTTCGCGTTACGCACCGTGACCTGGCCGCTCTCCGAAGAGAGGTTCATCTCCCCGCTCACGCCGTCTGCCGTGATGGGCGCGCTTACGGTGCTGACGGTGACGGAGACCCCGGGCGGAATGGAGATTTCATAATCCACCTTGCTTTCGTCCGCCGCGGGCTTCTGTTCAGTGAGCACGTGGGTCCGAATCTCGATCCGGCGATGGTCCGCCGTGCTCGTCCGGTCCACTTCCACCTTGTCTGAGTGCGTGGTGTACGCCACGACCGCCGCGCCGACCGCACCCTGCTTCAGGTTCACCGATCCCCCGCCGGTCGTCACGGTCAATGTCCCGCCAGGCGCGATTTCCATCCGCGATTCCTTATGGGTTTCGCCTGCAAACGCCTGGCACACCCCCAGCGTCGCCGATACCCCTAAGACAACGGCGCGGAGCCGTGTTTGTGAAATGCGCATGTCTCCCCTCCTCATCCGCATTTACGGAAGCGACCGTACGGCCGCCATCTGGTACAGCGTTTCCTTCTGCTGGTAGGCCTGCAACAGCTGCTCGTGCGCCTGTTCGTCGTCCGGATCGCGCGTGACCGCCTGCTGCGCATCTTCAATATATGCGTTGGCTTCGCGCAGGCCGGCTTCATAGGCGGGCTGCGCTTCCGGCGACTGTTGCGCAACCTGGCTGATCAGGCGCTGGTCTTCACTGTTCAACTGGTTTGCTGTTGCTGTGCTATTCTGCGCCGCCAGCTCTGTCTTTGGCAATTGCGGACGGTAGTTGATCAGCACCACGGTAAACACCACCAGGCTGGCCAGCGCCATGCCCCATCCCAGCGGTGTCCAGCTCCTGGCTTGCGTCGCGAAAGTTGTTATATGTCCCTGGCGGGACGTTCGGCCCTCCTGAATCAGGCCTTCTCGATGCAACGCATGTTCAATGCCGCTCCATACCCGCGGATTAGGATCGTACATGGGCAGCATCAGCTTGGCTTGATCCGCGATGTACTTCAGGTCCCGCACCAGTTCGGCGCATGCCGGACAGGTCCGCAGGTGCCCCTCTTCTTCTTCGTTCCCGCCGTGTTCGATGATGTACGGCAGGACCTCCTGGAATTGCTGGCAATTCATTGTCTCTTTCCTCTCCCGGTCTTGCTCCTTGGAGACTCGCCCTTACCCGCGCTTCCCTCCAAGGGGTTGCTCAGCCGCTCAGTGGCGGACGGCCTTTTCGGCTCTGCTGAGCTTCAACAGGTCGCGCAGCTTCATGCGCGCCTTGTGGAGTTGCGATTTGCTGTTCCCGATGGAGCAGCCCATCATTTCCGCGATCTCATTGTGCTCGTACCCTTCCACGTCGTGCAGCACAAAAATTATGCGATAGCCCGGGGGCAGGCTCTCGATCGCCCGCTCCAGGTTCACCCTGTCAATCGAGCCTGCCAGTACATTATCCCGCGCGCCGATATCCTTCTTGGGGCCGTCTTCGTGCTGCGGCTCCATGGCTTCATCCAGCGAAACCTCCGGCAGTCCTTTCTTGCGCAGGTGCATCAGCACCACGTTCACCGCCAGCCGGTGCAGCCACGTGGAAAACGCCGACTCGCCGCGAAACGTGGCAATCTTGCGGTAGAGCTGCAAGAAAGCTTCCTGCGTCAGGTCTTCCGCCTCCGCCGTGTTGCCGGTCATGCGCAGACAGAGCGAATACACGCGCCGCTTGTGCAGCCCGTACAGGGCCTCAAACGACTCCGCGTCACCTGCTTTCGCCCGGTCTATCGCCTCGGCTTCAGTCAGTCCGGCTGATATCGTCTTCTTTACTTGAGTCAATTTGCCTTTATTAGGCCGCTTCACCATCTGATGCGGCAGAGTAGCTGCAGTGTTGTACGTCAAAGGCCTTCTCCCGGTCGAGCGGATAGCCTTTTGAACCGCCCTTCAGGTGCATTGGTTGCCTTAAACCTTCGCCCTTAGCTCTTTCTCAACCAGGTTCAGCCTCAATTCCCGTGTCCTTTCCTTCTTCTGCATGCGCACATAACATATTGTAAACAAAAGATTTAACATATCAGCATGGATGCAAGTAAGAGCCTGTACTGAACCCACACTTCCATATCCCAAGATATTAAGAATTGTTTCATCCGTGTCTCATGCGTGCATCACTATTAATGGTGGCGAGATGGTTAGGGATAGGAATGATTTCGTGCAAGCACGGTTCGTTTTCCCGGAAGCCAACTGAGATTCCTATTCCGGGCCAACCTGTTGGTTAACGGTTCTCCGGAAAGAAACGACGCCGCTCTGATTACGCCGGACCTGGCCATTGCTTCAAAATCATCCGCTACTTCACCTGCGTCTAGCTGTTGCAAGCCAACGGCTGGTGACGGCCCGACTAGGTATAATGGCACTGCGCAAAATCGCGCTCATTGCTTAATATGAGTACCACTTCAAGCTGGTGCTGCTGTCCGGGAACCCACAGAGGCAGTAATCCATGACAATCCAAGATGGACCAACTGATTGGGAGTCTCCCTCCGGATCTCGTTGGTTTGAGCGCCTTTCCCCGTCCAGAGCACCGCGGTTCCGTTTTTTTTGTTTTCCCTATGCGGGTGGCAGTGCTGATGTGTACCGAAATTGGCAACAGTGGTTCCCGGAGCAGCTGGATATATGCCTGGTGCATCTGCCCGGGCGCGGGAAAAATATGGGCAAACGGGCATTTTCGAGCCTTGTTCCGCTGGTGGCCGAGATTGCTGACCACATCACCCTTTTGACCGACATTCCTTATGCTCTGTATGGACACAGCATGGGAGCTCTCATCAGCTTTGAACTCGCCCGGGAACTGTCTCGTCGACAAGAAAAGGGCCCGGAACGCCTATTTGTGTCAGGCTGTCGCGCTCCTCAATGTCCCATCGATGAGCCATTCCTATTCAAGCTTCCTGGGAACGCATTTCTCGACGCATTGAAGAAACTCAATGGAACTCCGAAGGAGGTCTTCGAAAATCCCGAACTGATGGAGTTAGTCATCGACCTCCTCAGAGCGGATTTTGAAGTTGTTGAGACCTACCAATACCGGCCAGAACAACCGTTATCTTGTCCCATTATCGTGTACGGCGGCACGGAAGATGGGCATGTTCCTGCAGAAGCCTGCCATCAGTGGCAAAAACAAACTACTGCCAGTTGCACGGTGAGAATGTTCCCAGGGGACCATTTTTTTGTTCGAAATGCCGGGCTGGAATTCGGTAACGCTTTTCGCAGGGACGTCTTGAGCGCTGTCTCAAGTACGCCCATGGGGACAATTTGAGATGCCCGCGTGCCCGGCAGCAGGGACCCAACTTTTGCCGGGCACGGTTCAAATCTGGCAAATTGACCTGGGCCTGGACGCAGAACAGGTGCAGCGTTGCCGTGATACGCTTTCCCTCGATGAAGATCAGCGTGCCGATCGCTTCATTTTTGAGCGGGACAGAAATCGTTTCATTGCCGGCCGCGCGGCCCTGAGAGCAATTCTTGCTCGCTATTTGAATCTTGCCCCCAAGGAAGTAGCGTTTTCCTACGGCGCCAAAGGCAAGCCGGAACTCTCTCCTGCACTGGGGAAAGCAGGAGTGGAATTCAACCTCTCCCATTCTCGTGACCGCGCCCTGCTTGCCCTGGCGCGGGATTGCTGCATAGGGGCCGACATTGAATTCATTGACTATGAGTGCGCGACCGACGAACTGGCCCGGCGCTTCTTCTCTCCGGGTGAGGTGAGCAGGTTGCTGGCACTACCGGCTCAGGACCGGCCAGCCGCTTTCTTTAGTTGTTGGACGCGGAAAGAAGCCTATATCAAGGCGGTGGGAGAAGGACTATCGCTGCCGCTCGATGGCTTTGAAGTGGCATTCGGACCGGGTGTTGAGGCAGCTCTCTTGCGCGTGAAGGCACTCCCGAACGAGCCATCACGCTGGCGGATGTATGACATTGCCGCGCCGCAAGGCTATGCCGCAGCCGTCGTGATCGAAGGTTGCGATCATCAATTGCAGCAGCTTGCATGGGAGTGGCAAGTGTGACCGATGGAACGTAGTCTTTTACCCGTGCGCAGACTTTGGTTGTCCTCATTTCTCATGGGATGTTCCGGGCGCGTCTCGAGGCGGGGCGCCCATGCCCTGGCTGGCGGCCTGATATTCAGATTCCTGTGCGACGCATCCCGGAAGTTTGATCTCGACCTCACATCCGGAGCTGTCTTCGCGATTGCGGATGGCCAGGGTGCCGCCGTGGGCTTCAATGATCTGGCGGCTCAACGGCAATCCGATTCCCGTGCCTGCTTCCTTGGTGGTATAAAACGGGACAAACAGATTGGAGGTATCAAGCAGACCCGTTCCTTTATCACGGACCCACAACTGCAGATCCCGGTTTGAGACTGACCAGGAGATGACCACCGAAGAAGACGAAACAGTCGCTCCTTCTCGTGACAGCACTGCATCGACGGCATTTTTGCAGACGTTGATCAGCACTTGTTCAATCTGGTCCGGATCCGTCCTCAGCATGATCTCCGGGCCGGGCGCGATGGAAATCACAAGGCGGCTTTCCAGTTTGACCACGCGCGCCAACAGGTCCTTAAGCCGGATGGTCTTCTTGGAAACCGTCGGCACCTTGGTAAGCTGCGCATAGCTTTGCAGGAATCTGTTCAGCGACTCGGCCCGCGAGCCGATCACTTCCAATCCATGCATCAGGACCTCACGGTCGGACTCCGGCACTTTCTGCTCTGCGATGCGCGAGAGGGTCCGGGCTATGGACTTGATGGGGGCCAGCGAGTTGTTGATTTCGTGACTCAAGACCCGAACCAGGCGCTGCCACGCGGCCCGCTCTGCCGCACGCAAAGCCTCCGAAACTTCAGAGAGCATGATCAGGCGGTGCGGGATGCCGCTCTGGCGGAACTGGGTCCGTCTCACAAACCAGCGCTTTTCGCCTCCCGAACCAAAGCGGGAGATCGTCTCTGAAGGCGGTCCATCGACCAGGCTCTGGATCCCCAGCTCTTCTGCAGTCCGGTTCAGGACCTGGTCTTCGCGCTTCCCGAAAAACGCTGTGGCAGCCCGGTTCAGAAGCTTGATCCTCCCGTCTGGCGAGACAGCAAGGATCACGGCCTCAACTTCGGACGTGACCGTGCGAAGCAGGCTGCCGGCTTCAAGGGCCCCCATCCTTTCCGATTCGAGAACGTTTGCCAGTTCGTTGATTTCAAGCGCCAACTCGCCCAGCGCGTCTCCCGGCACACCCTTATTGGCACGGAAGGAAAAGTTGTCTTCTTTCAAGGACAAGACCACGTTGGACAAGACCCGAACCGACTGGACCACCGTATCCCGGGCGGAAAAGCTCAGTCCCAGCCACAAGAGCAGCACCAGCACTGTGATTTCAATCTTGTGATCCAGCGCGTACGGATGACTCCACAGCAGAAGAAGTCCCAGAACGGTGCCCGGGACCCCGGCCGCCAGCACAGAGAAGAGCAGGCGGATTTCGAAGCGGCCCCGGGTGTGGCCCCGCGACCTGTTACTTTTCTTTCCGAACAGAGGAAGGAGCATAAAGGCCATGTTTTTCCATGCGCCGATAGAAAGTTCCCCGGGTCACGCCCAGGACCTCAGCGGCCTGGCTCACGTTTCCGCTGTAGCGGGCCAGCGCCTTACTGATGAGCAGGGCTTCTGCTTCTTCCAGGCTCATGTCCTCAAGATTGACGGAGCGTGAGCGTGACGACAATTGCAGCCCAAGGTGCCCGGGCTGAACCTGTTCTTCGCGGCACATGATCACGGCCCGCTCGATTGTGTGGTCCAATTCCCTGACGTTGCCCGGCCAGGAGTGTTCCATCAGCCTCTCCATCGCCTCCGGAGAAAACGCGTTGATGTGTTTGTTGTATCTCGAGGCATATTTGGAAAGAAAGTGGGCTGCGAGCGCAGGAATGTCCTCGCGCCGTTCCCGCAGCGGTGGTATGTGGATCTCCACAGTGTTCAAGCGAAACAACAAGTCTTCACGAAACCGGCCCGCCGCACACTCGGCCGGCAAGTCAGCATTGGTTGCTGAAACCACCCGAACATTGACCTGGCGAGTGCGGGAAGAACCCACACGCTCCAGCTCGCCGGTCTCAAGCACGCGCAATAGCTTGGCCTGCTGGCGGAGAGGAACATTGGCAATTTCATCCAGGAACAGGGTTCCGCCATCGGCCATTTCAAAGCGGCCGATGCGGTCGTTTTTTGCGTCTGTGAATGCGCCTTTCACGTGTCCGAACAATTCGCTTTCGAAGGTGCCTTCCGGCAGCCCTCCGGTGTTTACGGCAATCAAAACTTTATCGCCACGCAAAGAGACGGAGTGAAGCATCTGGGCAACAACTTCTTTTCCGGTACCGTGTTCTCCTGTGATCAGCACGTTGGCGTCGGAGGGTCCGACTTGGGTAACCGCGTCGACCACAGGGCGCATGCAGGGCGCTTCAGCAACAAAAGTGACCTTGCCCTGCAGGCGAAGCAGCCGGTTTTCAGCTTCCAGGCGCTGTCCGCGACGGAGCGCGCGGTAGAGCTCCGCGTGGGTCCGGACAATGTTTACCAGCCGGTCGTCATCCCATGGTTTCTGCATGAAGTCGCGGGCCCCTGAACGCACGGCCGCAACCGCCAGGTCAATGGTTCCCCATGCGGTCAAAACGATGATTGGTACCTGGCTGTCAATTTCCTTGATCTTTGCGATAAGTTCAAGACCTTCGCCGCCCGAGGTCGTGTCGCGCGCATAGTTAAGGTCAAGGAGCACGGCATCGTACTCATGCATGCCCATGGAGTCGAGCGCAACCTGGGGAGAGCGGACAACCGATACGTCAAAACCCTCGGCGCGCAGCAACATCTTGAGAGCGTCGAGCACAGCGGGCTGATCGTCGGCCACTAGAACGTGATAAGGTTTTTCCGTGTAAGCCATAGCGCTCGATTGCTTTTGCCGGCATTCGACGGAGCAACAATTTCCGTACCGGCCGATTTCCCTTCTTGTGGGCTCGGCGAGAGCTTTGTTTACTCGGCGCTCAAGGTCACTGCAGGATCGATCGACGCCGCACGAACCGAGCTGAATACACTGGCCAGCACCGCAACAGCCGCCAGCACTGCCACCGCACTGATAAGCACAACTGACATAGCGCCACGCACATTATAAAGCATGGTTGCCAGCGCCCTTTTCTCCAGTGGCGCCGCCAAAATTCCCGCCATTGCGCCCGCCAGCACCAGTCCAAGCCCTTGTTTCACAACCATGAAAACCACTTCATAGCGGGGAGCGCCCACCGCCATGCGCACGCCAATCTCGCGTCTCCGGAGCACGATCTGCCAGCTGAGCAGTCCATACAACCCAACGGCGGTCAAAAGCAAAGCCAGCATGCCGAAAGCGGCGATGAGAGAAGTGTAAAAACGATTGCGCGCAAGAGAAGTGGCAACAACATCGGACAACGGCCGCACAGAGGCAACCGGCAATTCCGGGTCTGCCGCGTTCAACACCGCGCGGAAATGATCAGCCGGCGATGTGTCATGCGCCGTTCTGGCGACCAGAGAGAGCAGAAAGGTCCGATTGGCAAATCCCGTGATGTTGTCCGGGACCTGGTAAATCGGCACGAAGATGGTCGGTGGCGCCGGGGTTGACAGGCCATATTCATGAACGTCCGCGACAATACCTATGACCCGGCGGGGAGCGTCCGCAAACAGCCCATTCATGGTGCTCTTCACCTCTACATATTTTTCCAGCGCCGAATCCTTCAGCCAAGATTGCTTCGCCAGAGCCTGGTTTACGATGGCCACCGGCGCCGTGTGCCTGGCATCACTGCTCGAAAACGGCCTCCCAGCGAGGAGTGGTATCCCCATGGCTCGAAAATACTCAGGGCTGATGATTCGGTATTCTGCATAAACAGTCTTCTCCGGTGCGTCCTGCGGTTGCAGGACCAGATTCAATCCTCGCTCCAGCGGCAAGCCGGTAACGGTGGCTACCGACTCGATGTCGGGGTTGCCCCTGATTTTTTCGCACAGCTCATCCGCAAACTGGGCGCTGGCAGAAGTGCTCTTATACCGGTTTGCGGCGAGCCAAAGTTGCGCAACCCAGAGATGCTTTGCGTTGAACCCCGGCGGCACGGACTGCAACTGGGAAAAACTGCGCAGCAGCAACCCCGACCCGGTAAGAAGAACAATGGCCAGAGCTGCTTGCGCAGCAACCAGCAGGCGGCCCAATCGGACGTGCTCTGTGCTGCCGGTTGCGTTGCTCGTGGCCTGTCGCAAGAGTTCAGTAAGGTTGGTCCGCGACCTTCTGAGGGCCGGCGCGAGCCCGAAAGCGAAAGCAGTAAACACGGAAGCCAGCGCAGCGAACATCAGGACTCGAAGATCCATGCCGATGGGACCTGTGAAGGCCAGGCCCTTGGGGGCAAGCAGAAGAACAAAGGGAAGCGATTCCTTGGCCAGTATCACTCCCAAGGTGCCTCCCACAAGAGCAATGACCAGGCTTTCGAGCAGAAACATGCGGGCCAGTTGGCCCCGGCTCGCACCCAAAGCAAGTCGTATGGCGGTTTCCCGCGCGCGCCCGGCGCTCCGCACGGTAAGCAACAGCGCCAGGTTGGTGCACGTGATCAGCAGCACGAACAGCACGGCGCCGAACAAAAGCGTGAGACCTGAACGGATTTCGCCGACCATGAACGCCTGCAATTGGTTCAGAGTCAGCCGCACTTGCGCTGGCCGGGAGAGCAATGGATATGTGCGCAGGTATTCCTCTGAGGAGTCCAGTTCCTGCTGTGCTGCCTGTTGCGTCACTCCTTCCCGCAGTCGTGCAATCACTCGATATTCGTTCCCGGGATCTGCGGTGGCTGGGCTGAGTTGCAGGGGCAGCCACAAGTCTGCCGCGGGATAAGAGTGGAAGCCGGCGGGCATGATGCCCACGACAATGTAAGGGTCTCCATCCACGTTGATTTTCCGCCCGAGGGCCAGCGGATCTTTGCCGAATTGCCGTTCCCACAGCGCATGACTGAGTACCGCTGCATGAACGCCGCCCGGTTGTTCTTCTTCGACGCTGAAGCTTCTGCCGATTGTGGGACGAACATCAAAAACGCGGAAAAAGTCGATCGAGACACGGCAAGCTCTTACGTATTGCGGCGCCCCTGCATTCTGATTTACGCCCGCATGCAGGCATGATGTTGCGGCAACGCTTTCCGGGGAACGTGCCCGTTCACGAAGTGCAAAGAAGGTGGCCGCGGAAACGTCCGGGGAAAGAAGTTCGTGTGACGCATGCCAGTTCACTACCGTCAAGCGCTCCGGATTGGAATAAGGCAACGGCCGCAACAGGACCGCGTTGATGATGCTGAAGACAACCGTATTCGCAGCGATCCCCATTGCCAGAATGCTGACGGCGACGAAAGCAAATCCTTTCGCGCGACGTAATGCCCTCATGGCTTGCGTAATCTCCCGAAAAAGCACCATCATCCCTGTTCACCTTGCTTGTCGAGCAAGCGGGTCGAGACTTGTATTGAATGAGTGTTTGAATGCCGAAGCTATGAACCCGTCCCCATCATCAGGTCTTACGGGCTTTCTGGACTCTGCCCAACTGCACGGCGCGCGCCAAAGACAGATTTCTTAACTCTTTAATTGGCAACATCTTGTGGGCGGCTATGGCGTTTTCTTCGAAACAACTTGTCCATATCTGGACAACACAGTCCAGATCTGGACACTTTTGATCCGTTAGTGCTCCCTCGGCTATCAGCGTAATGCGGGAACTCTATCTGCCCGGTCATGCACTGTCAATATTACGGCTTCCTTTTAGGGTCAGTTTCCCGAGCCTCCGATAAGCAGCATTACAAGTTGTTGCGCAAGTTGGCGTTTCAAATTCTCTCAAGGCGGATATGCCCGCGCACCTTGTACGTTCCTGTCCAGTGCTGGACATCGTTTTCCGGCAGTGGACGACATGGGAACTTGAATGTCCTGTTGGGAGTCGCCACAATCCACATGTTGGTCCTGTCTTTCCAAAGAGATAACCCATGATATCCACAGGACCAGTCTTCTGGCACCGCGGTTGCACTATCCCTGACTGTCCCCGGTTGCATTACCTGATGTCTTGAACACATAGGAAAGAGAGAAGCCATGTCGAATATTCTGAAACTTCAGACCCTCACCCCCAAATGCAGTTTTGGAGAGCAAAGCAACATGTTTGGAAGCGCGATCAGCACGGTCTGCCCGTTCACGGGCGGTGGCGCTGCCAACGATCCTTTCGAGATGGAGTAAGCGCTGCTCGCTCCGGTCACGGCGCAATGTGACCGGAGCGATTTTTTCCGGGACAAGCAATCTCGAATCGCACTGGACCTTTACGCAGGAGATCTATTCGCAGAACGGAATGGAGCGACGGATGCACAGCAGACAGAACCCTTTATACCGGCTGCTGGACAAGGACTACTACGAGAGCTTTGACTCTTATGTACCCCGCGGGGCGGATTTCCATGAACCGGTAAGGGCAATGCTGCCGCCGGGCTGGCGCATCCAACGGCGCGGCATCTGGTTTCACTGCGGCAACCCGGACAATGTTCTGCCTCTCCAAGGGTGGAAGATTCACGTCTCGGCCACTCCAGACAATGCAAACGAAGTCCTCTCCCGGGTCAGTTCGATCCTATTCCGTCGCAAAGACACAGACTTCAAATTTGCGCTGGATGCTTCCTTGCTCTTCCTACTGAACAGCAAGAACTGGTCACGCGGAGGGTCAGGCAAGTTCATCACCATCTACCCCGCGGACAATCGAAATTTTGTTGAACTCATTGAAGAAATCCATCTTGCAACCAGAGATCTTCATGGCCCTTATATCCTTTCCGACCACCGATACAAGGACAGCCGGGTGGTGTTCTATCGTTACGGGGGCATGCGCCTGCTGGAAGTGGTCAACGTAAAGGGAGAACGAACGCCCATGCTGGTAGGCCCGGATGGCGCTTATTTTCCCGATGAAAGGCAGCCGTTTCCCGTCACCCCGCCATGGGTCAGCCGTGTGCTTCCCGCGGCCGAAACCCAGGAGCCTTCTGACCGCGGTCACTACCTGAAACAACAACGCTACGAGGTGTTGGACGTATTGAGTTTCTCCAATGCCGGAGGAGTTTATCTGGCGTGCGACCGGAATACTGGAAGCAGGGTGGTGATCAAGGAAGCGCGTCCATGCGTAAACCCGACAGCCGGCGGTTACGATGCGATCGCTTTGCTGAAGAAAGAGTACCGCTTGCTGTCTTTGGTGGAGCAGACGGGAATTGCAGCCCGGCCGATCGACCTGTTTGAAGAGTGGGAGCACTGTTTTCTGGTGGAAGAGTACATCGAGGGGCTGCCTCTTTCGTCCCATTCCGCCGAGCACAATGTCCTGCTTAGGACCCGGCCTGCCGAGGCCGATTTTTCCTGCTGGTTGAAAACATTCCTCTCGGTATGCGGGGGGCTGGCCGCGGCGGTTGAAACACTCCACCAACACAAGATCGTGTTTGCCGACCTTTCCACCAACAACGTGATCGTGGAAGCTGCAACGGGAAAGGTCAGACTGATCGATTTTGAAGGCGCCAGCGAGATAGGGGTGGACCGTCCAAGCAACCTCTACACCCCTGGTTTCGTGTCGCAAGACCGCCTGGCCGGCGCCGCAGCCGCCATGGAAGATGACTACTACGCGGTTGGCGCGGTGTTGATGTCGTATTTGTTTCCTGTAACCGGGTTCTTCCATCTCAAACCCGAGGCCCGTTGCGAGATGATGACGGCAATCCAGCGGGATTCGCGCCTGCCCGGCGCGGTCGCTCAGAGCATCCTTGCGCTGATGGGTCCGGCCGCAGAGCGCCGTGCGCAGGCGGCCGTGTTTGCTGAAGTGTTGCGAGACTGCTCCGCACCGGCGCCGGTAGAGGCGCAACCCGCACGGCGGCCGTGCGATTACAAAGCGGTGGTCGAAGGCATCGCCACGCATCTGCTCGATGTCGCCTCCTATGCGCGGGAAGACAGACTGTTTCCTACGGACCAGAAGCTTTTCGCAACCAATCCTCTGAGCCTGGCGTGGGGCGCCGCGGGCGTAGGGTACGCATTGAGCCGGACCACCGCGCGCCCTCAGCCGGAGGTAGCATCCTGGATCCTCCGTCACAGGATTGGCCCGGAACAATATGCTCCCGGGCTGTACGCCGGCATGTCTGGAATTGCCTGGTCTCTGCTGGAGATGGGGCGGCACAAAGAAGCGGAAGATGTCCTGCGCGGGACTTTTCACCACAAGCTGCTGGAAAGTTCAGCCGATCTCTTCCATGGAATCGCCGGATGGGGCATGACCTGTTTGCGGTTTTTCCACGAGACCGGCAATGAACTCTATCTTGATCAGGCCCGGTTGGCCGGCCGACGGCTGGTTAAAACCGCCCGGCAGCTGGAAGGACTCTGCCACTGGAGCGATTCCGCAGATGCGCCTTTGGGTCTTGCGCACGGCGCCAGCGGCATCGCTGTGTTCCTGCTTTATCTTTACCTGGCTACTCGCCGGGAGGAGTTCCTGGCGGTGGGCCAGCGCGGCTTGGAATTCGATCTTCATCACGCAGTAACAACCAGGGACGAAGGATTGTCCTGGGGGGCCTCGGTCCCAACCAACACTTGCCTGTACCCCTACTGGCAGAGCGGCAGCGCTGGAGTGGGTACCTGCCTTCTGCGCTACTGGCGCCTGCTGGGGAGCGCGCGTTACTGGTCAATTCTGGAAAGAATCTTTGTCGATGTAGATCGCAAGTATGCGGTGTTTCCCGGCCGGTTCATGGGTCTCGCCGGCTTGGGCGATTTCCTGCTCGACCTGTACGAGGCGACCGGCGAAACCCGTTTCCTGCAGTCGGCCCGCAAGACAGCCGAGGGCATTCTGCGGTTTAAGGTTGCGAGGCATGGCATTGCTTTCCCGGGCGATTCGCATTCGCGGCTTTCATGCAGTTATGGAAACGGCAGTGCAGGCATCGCCGTTTTCCTGAACCGCCTGGCGGGCGAACGCGGCGGCCACTTCATGCTGGATTGCCTGTTTCAGTCCCAAGAAGCAGTCAGCGGGAACGCGCAAATGGCCCCACCTGTGCTTGTTCCGGGTCCATCGCACCGGATGTGAGCGGAATCGAGGTGCACGCATTGGGAAAGAACAACAATAACGGCGATTCCGGGCATCCTCCTGCCTTTCTCGCTGCGAGAATTTTTGCTGAGTTGGCGGGCCATGGCGAGCGGAAGCAGCCACACGAACCCCCTGCCCACGGCGCCGATCTTTACGACGGCGCGGCAGGTTTAGCGCTGTTCTTCGCCGCGTACTATCGTGCAACAAGAGACGCGGAAGCGCGCACGTTGGCCCTGGCCGCCCTGGCTCCAGTGCGAGGAACGATCGAATCGGTTGCCGCAGCTCCCGGAAGCCTGGCCGCGGGCACAACTATTGGAGGGTTCGTGGGCCTTGGATCACTCCTCTACGCACTTGCGGCCGCGGCGGATTGGCTGAACGCTCCTGAACTCATGGATTCCGCCTCGTTCCTTGCTGGAACCATTACTACTGAATTGATCCAAGCGGACCCATTTCTCGACGTGATGAAAGGATGCGCCGGCACACTGCTTGCGCTGCTGTCTTTTACCCAAGTCGCCAGGACGCTTGGCCTCAGCTGGCAAGCCGCGCTTGATCTGGCCACAGAGTGCGGCCGGCATCTGCTGCGGTCCCGCGTCTCGAACGGCAAGGGCGCGCGGGCCTGGCGTGGCGTACAGGAGTTTCCTCTTGCAGGATTTGCCTACGGTGCAGCCGGCATCTCCTACGCGCTTGCCCGGCTCTATGAACAAACCAAGGAAGAGCAGTTTCGCGACGCCGCGCTCGAAGGCTTTGCCTTCGAACGGACCCTCTATTCTCCCGATCAGCAAAGCTGGCGAGACCCTCGCTCCAACCGGACCGCGGAACACGGTTCCTGGTGCCAGGGTGCGCCCGGCATCGCTCTTGGCCGTCTCGGCGCGATCGGTTGCATGGATGAACCCGCACTACGGCACGATCTTGAAGAGGCCTTGAGCATCACGCGCGCTTTGCCGGAGGCTTCTAATGATCAGCTTTGCTGCGGCAACTTCGGACGCATCGATGTTCTTCTTACTGCCGGCACCGTTCTCGAACGGTTACACCTGGCAGATCACGCCCTGGATTCGAGCAGGCGCATTGTCGAGCGATCATTGCCGGGAGACCTTCGCTTGCTGGCGCCGCTCCACCAGAACAGCGATCAGCACAGACATGACCACAGGCCATTCTTTTTCCCGGGGCTTGCGGGCGTCGGCTACACCCTGTTGCGACTACGTTACCCCGAGCTTCTCCCCTCCGTCTTGTTACTGCAAGTCTAAACCTGAGGACATCCACTCGATTGATACCTTGGTGCTTCACTGCACAGCTTCCGATGACCAGCGGCACTTTCAGTTGAACTCAGGGGTGTCCATCAGCGGACGTTCCTTTCCAACGCTGGACAGCATTTTCGCCGGACCGGCTCGGTTGCTCAGGTTTTCCTTGCCAGATGCGATTTGCCC
Organism: Candidatus Angelobacter sp.; assembly: GCA_036380095.1. Lineage (GTDB taxonomy): Bacteria > Acidobacteriota > Terriglobia > Terriglobales > Acidobacteriaceae > Angelobacter. The sequence goes on from DASVFK010000381.1 coordinate 30,097, forward strand.
TTGTGACCTTGCGGAGCAACTCTTTGTTGAAAAACCACAGGTTAGGTTCGGCAAAGTGTCCACCATTGGACATTGGTGACGATTTTACTCACTCCCGTTTTGCTACTTGCTTACTTCCGCGCTTTGGCAGACTGCTTGCTTTATATGTCGGCAGGTGCCCGGCGACCCACCAGATCAACGGAGTGCAAACCAGCACCGGATCTTAAACAGGTCGCCTTTGAAATTTCTGTTGCAAAGAGCGAGGAACCTTATGTTGCAGGACGTTGTCATCGACATTCACTCTTTGAGCCAGATCAGCCCGTCCGTGGCTGCGGAACAGGATGCAGATCCTCGATTGCTGTTGGCCCTGCATTTCATCGCCAACAACCACAGCCAGGCCTCGCTGGGATTGAAGGACGTGAGCAAGTCGGCCGGACTCTCAGCGTGGTACTTCTCCAGGCTCTTCAATACGAGCATGAGGATGGGGCTGCGGGAGTACCTGAAGAACGTTCGTCTTGAACACGCCTGCAGACTCCTGAAATCGAGTTCTCTCTCGATCAAGGAGATCGCGGCCTCTGTGGGCTACAACCATCTCAGCGATTTCTATCACCATTTCAAGAGCGGTCACGGGATCTCTCCCCTGGTGTTCCGGCGTCAGGCGCGCAGAACCAGCACTCTGTTAGAAGACCTATCGGCCCCCCGGACAATGCAGCAATTGCCGAGGCAATAATTGCCGGCGGCCCAGACGAAGCAGAAGCAGGCCAATCACGGGAGATGCGAGAGATGAGCGAAGCGACGATTGTGGGAACGAGTGAAGGAATCAAGACCGCAAGAGCTGTGCGTTTTGTGCCGTTGGGCATCAGCAAGGTAAGTGAAGTGGAAGCATGTGTCGGGGCCATTTCCGAAGATGGAGCATGGGTTCGGCCGGAAACGCCAACGCTGGCCGAAGTGAAAGCGAGCGACTCGCCGTTTGTGTACTTCCAATGGGCGAATGCTGAGTTGGGCGAGTCGCTCGCGGGGGACCCGCGGCCTGAAGACCATCACATGGTCCGCCGCGCCCAACCTGAATTCCCGATCGGGGAGGAAGCGCGTGTGGAGTTCATCCGCTCTCATCTGGATGCGAGCGCTGAGAGCGCTTTTGCCGGGCTGCGCAGCCTCGGTTTGATCAAAGTCAAGGTCCACAGGATTTACATGAAGCAGTCCACTGGCGGACGCGTCTTCCACCGGATTGAATTTACTGACGGCAAAGGCGATACCTACGACTGGATCATCAGCGAGGTCAGGTTTCCCGAGGAGATCGCTCCCTATCTGGTCAACGGCGAGATCACTCCGGAGTTCGGTGAGAGGCTGACGGCCATTTTTCAATCGGCGGAGGTCTATTTCACCATCGCACTGACCAAGCCGAATAACCGCTTTCCAGGCAAGTTCCGGGGATGCCATCCGGTTGTAATCGGCATCCATACGGTTCCGGACTACTCCGCCCGGTTGGCTGGAGAGGTCACGCGCAGGGTTTAGTGTTCGCTGCGTTTCAGGCAACGGCCTGGACTGCTGCTGCCATCGCCGCAGCCGGGAGGGATGGCGGCAGAAGCACGGACGAGGTGATTGCCTTGTCCGCAAACGAAGCGCGATCCCGGCAAAACATTCGTGAAGGAGGCCAGAATGCTGCAAGGACTTCGAATTGCCATGTACCACGTTGACGATCTGGAACAGGCAAAGAAGTGGTACACCAAGGTGCTGGGCAAGGAGCCGTATTTCGATCAGCCGTTTTACGTGGGGTTCAACGTTGGCGGATACGAACTGGGCTTGAATCCATCCGTCGAGGGTCTCAGCAAAGGCGGCAGTACTTACACCTACTGGGGCGTGAAAGACGCTCACGCGGAACACAAGCGCTTGCAGTCGCTGGGCGCGAAGAACCACAACGATGTTCAAGACGTGGGTGAGGGAATTCTGGTGGCTACCGTGCTGGATCCCTGGGGCAACGTGTTCGGGATCGTACAGAACCCGAATTTCAAGCTGGAAGAAGTTGCGGCTTGAGCTCCGGGCCGACACGGATCGCCAGGCAGGCGCATGAACGAGCGGTGACACGCACTAGCGCAAGGGCGGGTTGCTGATGCAGGCATGGTGCTTCATCCTTTCGAGCACCGCATATGCCACGGCAAGATCGCCCCGCCCTTTGCCCAGGAGAACGCCGGGTTTGTTGGCGCCGTGATAGTCAGAGCCGCCGGTGACCAACAGATCCAGGTCGCCGGCGAGTTGAAGAAGGCGGTCTGTGTCTTGCGAGTTGTGGTCGCAGTGATAGGCCTCAATCGCGTGGAGACCGGAACCGGCGATTTCGCCGATGAGAGAGTGCTGGGCCGGAAGTTCACGGCACGGGAGACGCACCGGATGGGCAAGCGAAGTGAGGCCGCCGGCGCGCGTGATTCTCTCGATGCCTTCGGTCAGCGCCGGAAGTTTACGGTGGATGCCGGCCAGGGCCTCGTCAGAAAGATGAAGCGCGAACGCTGTGTGCTGATCAGGAACATGGCCTTTGGCCACCAGTACACGCGCGAAGTGGGCGCGGCCGAGAGCGTGAGGCGGTAGAGGGAGGTCCTCCCACGCGAGGGCAATGCCTCTTTTCCGAAGATGCGCCATCAGTTGGAGATTGCGCTGGCGCCGCGTGGAAGAAATCGTCGTCAGCCACTCCCTGAAGTCGGGTGGCGGCGGGTGGTTCAGGAAGTAGCCGAGCAGATGAACTGTGGCCTTGCGGCCGTTTTGCCCGCTCTCAAGGTGGGTGCTCAGTTCCAGGCCACAAATCAGCTCGAGACCATGTTGTCGGGCCAGCGGCAGGGCCGCATCGAAGCCGGCAAAAGTGTCATGGTCGGTGATCGCGAGCGCGCGAAGGCCGGCCGAGCAGGCCTCCTGCACCAGGGCTTCAGGAGTGGAGGTCCCATCGGAGCACGTAGTGTGAGTGTGCAGATCGATCATGGGGTACGGGTTCGCCGCAGGGACGGACCCACACCGTAGTGGGCCTGACCTGATGTTGAACGGAGCAATTATAGCCAGACCGAGCACAGTCATGAGCCATCGCCGTTTGTCCCATCTCGACGCCCTTGAATCGGAGAGCATCCACATCCTGCGGGAGGTGAGAGCCGAGTTTTCCCGTCCCGCGATCCTCTATTCGATCGGTAAGGATTCTTCCGTCATGCTCCGGCTGGCGCAAAAGGCGTTTTACCCGGGCAAGATTCCTTTTCCGCTGCTTCATATCGACACTACGTATAAGTTCCGGGAGATGATTGAATTCCGCGACCGCCTTGCCGCGGACCTGGGTGTGAACTTGATCGTGCACACCAACCATGAAGCGATTGCCGCCGGCGCGAACCCCTTCAAACTGGGCACATCGAAATGCTGCGCCCTGCTGAAAACCAAGGCGCTCCTGGATGCCCTGGCGGAGCAAAAGATCGACGCCGCCATCGGCGGGGCCCGGAGAGACGAAGAAAAGTCCCGGGCCAAGGAGAGGATCTTTTCGTTCCGTGATTCTTTTGGGCAATGGGACCCTAAGAACCAGCGTCCAGAGCTGTGGAACCTGTACAACGGCCGCATAGAAAAAGGCCAGAGCGTGAGGGTGTTTCCCTTGTCCAACTGGACTGAACTGGATGTCTGGGAATACATCGAGCGGGAAAGGATCCCGGTTGTGCCGCTGTATTTTGCCAAGCCGCGCGAAGTCATCGTGCGCGGCGACCTGGTGGTCCTGCCGGAACACAACATGCCGTGGCAGGCAGGCGATCACCTTGAAACCGTCACCTGCCGGATGCGCTCCCTGGGTTGCACTTATTGCAGCGGAGCAATTCGGTCCCAGGCGGACACCGTGCCAGCGATCGTGGAAGAGCTCAAGGAGTTTCGCAGGTCGGAACGGGAAAACCGCCTGATCGACCATGACCAGGAAGGCTCCATGGAATTGAAGAAGAGGGAGGGATACTTTTGAGTTCCTCTGTCTCATATCATCCTTCCCGCGACCTGCTTCGTCTGCTCACGGCGGGCAGCGTGGATGACGGCAAGTCCACCCTGATTGGCAGGCTGCTGCACGACTCAGGCGCCTTGCCTGAAGATGAGCTGGCGGCCGTGTACAAAGCGTCCCGGGAACGCGGGCACGAGTTCGATCCCTCCCTGGTCACGGACGGTTTGAGGGCAGAACGCGAGCAAGGCATCACCATCGACGTTGCCTATCGTTACTTTGCGACGGCCAAACGCAAATTCATCATCGCCGATACTCCGGGGCACGAGCAGTACACGCGAAACATGGTGACAGGGGCCTCCACGGCTGACCTTGCCGTGCTGCTGATCGATGCCCGAAAAGGGGTGCTCACGCAGACGCGGCGTCATCTATATACAGCCTGGATGTTGGGCATCCGCAACATTGTCCTCGCGCTGAACAAGATGGACCTGGTCAACTTCGACCAGGAAGTGTTCGAACGCGTCAAGAGCAGCTTTCTTGACTATGCAGGGCCCCTGCGTTTTCGCGATCTACAGTTTGTGCCCATGAGCGCGCTTGAGGGCGATAACGTGACGCGGACCAGCGAGCGCACGCCATGGTATGGGGGCATGCCGCTCCTGAACATCCTGGAAACCGTCCCGACCCGAGAGGAGCAGGCCGCCGGCAACTTGCGCTTCCCCGTGCAACTGGTCATTCGTCCCAGCCAGGACGTACGCGTTTATGCCGGGCAGGTCGCTTCAGGGACCATTGTTCCGGGCATGGAGGTAATGGCCTTGCCTTCGCGGCAGAGGACCCGAGTTGAGCGCGTGTTTCTTCACACCGCCGAATTGCAGGAAGCATACAGCCCCATGTCCGTGGCGGTTTCACTGCGAGACCACATCGACCTTGGCCGCGGGGACATGTTGTGCGACACGCTGACGGAACCGCCCGAGAGCCACAGCTTCCGCGCCAAGCTGTTCTGGATGTCTCCCGCGCCTGCGGCGCTCCATGGGGCTTATCTGTTGAAGCACGCCACGCAGACGGTGTGCATGAACATAAGCCATCTCCATCACAAGCTGGATATCAACACGCTGCAGGAGTTGCCGGCTGCTTCTCTCAGCCTGAATGAAATTGGCGAGGTTACAGTTCAGACCCATAAGCCAATCTTCTGTGATCCTTATCACGTGAACAAGATCACGGGCAGCTTCATCGTCGTTGATCCCATCCAGAACAGCACGGTGGCGGTCGGGATCATCACGGGGGAAGAACGGCCCGCGGCGAACCATGGCCATCCCTCGCTGGCGGAGAGTGTCTCTTCCGCGGCCAGTCACAAAGGTCTTACCGTGTGGATGACCGGGCTGAGCGGCGCCGGAAAGACCACGATTTGCCAGGCTGTGTACACCGAAATGCTGGCGCGGGGCATTCGCGTGGAAATGCTGGACGGCGATACGGTACGGCAGAACTTCAGCCGTAATCTGGGATTCAGCAAGGAAGACCGCACAGAAAACGTACGCCGGATCGGTTATGTCGCCGGCCTGCTCACCCGCAACCGGGTAGTAACGCTGGTTTCGGCGATCTCTCCCTATCGCGCGGCTCGCGACGAAGTACGCGCCCAGATCGGCCGCTTCCTTGAGGTCTATGTGAACGCTCCGTTCCAGGTGTGCGAACAACGCGATCCCAAAGGCCTTTACCGGCGAGCCCGCAACGGGGAGATCCGTGGCTTCACCGGGCTAGACGATCCCTATGAGCCTCCGCTGGTTCCTGAAATCGAGTGTAGAACGGACCAGGAGAGCGTGAAGGACAGTGTTGACAAGGTAGTTACAGCAATTCTGGGAGCTATCGAGTAGTTGAACAACTGAGCAAGAAAGGTAAGAACGTATGGCAAGTACACAGATTGTGCAGGCAGAAGGCGCCCGCATTGAGGTGATTACGCACGGAAAAGCGGCAAGACCCACGCGCGCTTCCCTGGTAGCGCTGGCTTGCGGCGGCGGCAGCGTGTTGGCGAAATTGTCCTGGCCGGTTGCCGAGATGCAAATGCGCGGTTATGGCGAAAGCGTTGAAGTCAGCAAAGGGCGATGGAATAGCGGTGCGCCTCGCCTGTCCGACCATGTCGGCGACATCGACTCCGTATTCAATCATTTCAAGCTCGAGCGCCCGGTCTTGCTGGGTTACTCGCATGGCGGCTACTTCGCGACTGCTTACGCGCTCGCGAATCCGGCCCGGGTCGCCGGTCTCATCCTGGTTGAACCGGCTTTGTTTAACAGCCGCGATGAGCTTCTCCTGCGGGCCCGCCTGGCCAGGGAAGCCGGCAGTGAAGAGTCGATGAAGAGCATGCTGCGTCACGTACAGCCGAGCATTGGAATGAACGAGGGCCGGGCGGCAAAAACTGCGAAAGTCCTGCTGAAGAATGTTCGCAACGCTGACACTCTGGCGAACGAATTTCTAGTCCGTGCGGAAAACCCCATCAGTGAGGATGATCTCGCGGGCTTGAAGATGCCGGTCCTGCTGGTTGGAGGAACAAAGAGCCACGCCTCATACACCGTGACCAAGCTGGCCCGGATTCTGCCTTCCGCGTCACTGTGGTGGGTGCGCGACGTGGAACACCTCGAGCTGTTGGCAGAGAGTGTTTCGCAACAGCTGTCGCCGGTGATCGATTCGTTTGTTGCCGGCCTCAAGTGAGCAGCGCGGAGAGTCTGTTGGCGCTTCCGGCTCCTGTTTGCGGAAAGGGCAGTGAGCGCCTGGATCAAGTTTTTACGGTCTATCCCCAAGCCGCCACAACCGGCGGTCCTTTCCCCCTGCCGGGGCGTGTTTGACACGCCCCGCGCATCTTTGTAATGCACCCTGAAACATGAGACCTAGAAAATGTACGCCCATGGATGGGCGAGCAGCGCTCGGAAACGCCGTACCGGTTGCACCAAGGCTAATCGGCGCGGACGCTATCTGACCAGGACGCCGTTCACTCGTTCGCTATAGCCTGGTTGGGCAAGGGGCGATAAGACGCCACGCAGAACCTGCAGCTCCTGAGGAAGGTCAACGTTGCCATTTTCCCTGGGATAGATGAATCCCGTGGTTGCTGCGGCCAGCTTCAGCAGATCGTGCTGCGGGGTTGAATCCAGGCGGAACTGGATCCTTCGCAAATCGCGCAGAGTCATTTCCCATTCCGGATCGCGCAGTCCCACCTGCTGGTCAAGATCGAAAGCGGATTGTTCATAGAAGGAGCTCAAGGTTTCTTCAGCCGGGTCCCTGACAAGGTCATGCTCTTGCAGGAACGTCCTGGGGTCCTCGATTCGCCAGGCGTGGCGGGCCAGGAACCACGCAGGCTGCCGCTCAACGATGCGCTTTGCCAGTTCGTTTTCTGAGCCGCTGTGCGCCACCGCGCTATACAGCAGAAAACCGGGCAAGCACTCGACGCAACGGAACTGTTGCGTGCGGGCTTCCCGCTTCCCGTGGGAACGGCAGGCGAATGACTGGCATTGAATACAACAGCCTGCCGGGTTTCCCGCGTGTCCTCCACCCTGACGCAAATGGGCTTCCACCAAGCCCGCACATGCCTGACAGATTGCAAACGCACTCATCACTCACCTCTCAAGACCTGCAACCAGCTCACATCACCGTGGAAGTGCTGAACAGCGGCTTCAGGACGTCTACGTTCTGGATGTGCAGCCAGGAATTCCTGAGTGTGCCCTCGTCAATCTCAGGGTAGATCTCGAAATGCTTGGTCAGAGCAGCCTTGGAACGCTCGAAATCCGGATCGTCAAGAATCCGGTCAATCAAGACGAGCGCCGGAGGGCTGATCCTGATACCGGAACGTTCTTCGCCAAAAATTTCGCCCAGCCATTGCAAGACCAGGGCCTTGGGATCGGAAGACGGAAACTTTTGCGCGACCAGTTTGTAGATTTGTTCGCGCCGCGGAACATTGAGCAGCAGCGCAAGGAAAAAGCGATGAATTGGATCGTGCACGTTCGCTCGCAACGACAAAAGCCTGTTGATGCGGCTCCCCTCTTTCAGGCAAGGGACAATGTATTCCACCAACTCTTTGTTGCCGGCGGCGATTCGGCCCAGCAAGGCATTCCAGTTGGCGGAATCTTCGGCTTTGCGGAAAGCGATGGCCAGAACCTGAGACAGAACAAACGGATCACAGTTCGCGACCACGTCCCCGGCAATGCGCCAGAAGGCATCCAGATCCGCAGCAAAGAGCGATTCAAGCATGCGCAACTGAATCATCTGCAGCTTCGGCAATCTCGTGTCGTCAAATGCGAGAAACGGTTTCAGGTATGCATACTGGGGCCGCGTGAGATGGATCTTCGGGGACGTCCTGATCACAAGGCTGACCGAGGGCCGGTCAAGATGAAACAGGGAGTGGATCAGTTTGTCGCCGGGAAGGATCGCCCGGACATCACCGCGGTGCAACAACTCCGCGGAAACCAGCTCCGTCTGGCCGATTACCAGGCGCCTGGCAGCCACCTTTTCTGTTTTGAAACTGTATGTGCTGTGAACACTGGATCCATGAAGCACACCAAAGGCGCCGGTGAAAGAGTGCTCGTGAATTGCCGTAGTGCCGTCAATCCAGAAGAGGGCCTGGATATAGAACCCTTCGCCTACGTATACGTTGACTGGAGGCTGGCCAAAATCTTCGGCATCCTGGGGCGGAACCTGGTCCGAATGCATCAGCCACGTAATGATCTCGTGCGGGCTCACCGTATTCAGCACGTTGGACGCAATGAGCGCGGATCTAGCTATCTCAGAAAGCGCGTCTTCGTCGCGTCCGGCTTTTTCCCACGACTGCGCCACCGCATCACCCAGTTTTTCAAATTGCCTCAGCACATTTCCTCCTGTCGTTGACGGGCTGCATTCGCTTCGGCGTACAGACCATCCAGCCGGAGTATGGCACACAAGCGAATGGAAACAATGCGCCATCCTGCGCCGCTCATCTATCGAATGTACGTTTCAGTCTAGTGATGGTCATGCGAACGACCCACACGCTGCCGGCACGAGCCTGAAGTGGATGATTCGTCGCGCAAGCAACCCGTTTTCGCGACATTTCCACACTATTCAGCAAGATTTCCCAACGACGGGCAAGACGCCCCAAAAGATAGCAATGCCTCCCAACACATTCGCCTTGTGTCATATGCGCCGTTGCCAAATAATCGCTTTCGTTGGGCGAGGTTGCAAATCAATGAAGTTGCGCTCTCAGCGGTGGCTAAAGATTGAGAGAAACTTCCGTGCCTTACGCGCGGCGACGAGCGCGCGACCACAGGGAAGCAGAGCGCTGAACGGTTTGGGCAGGACAGCAAACCTGACGTGAGGTCACTGGTCATAGAGCCATGATTGTTGCAATGCAGGAACGCGCATCGGAAGAGCAGGTCCAGCAGGTAAGCAGGCGTCTCTTCAGCATGGGATTTGAAGTGCATCGCTCCGGCGGCAGACGGCACGTTGTGCTGGGGGCGGTCGGCGAACACCAGGCAGGGGACCTGAGCGATATCGAGTCGCTTCCCGGCGTGCAAAAGGTCCATCCTGTCGGCTCCAGCTACAAGCTGGTCTCCAGAGCATTTCGGCCTGAGGGAACGGTCATCAAGCTCAATGGGCTAGCCATTGGAGGCGACGATGTTGTCGTGATGGCTGGTCCGTGTTCCGTGGAATCCCGCGAACAGCTGTTTGCTGTGGCGGAGGCCGTTGCCCGGGCAGGAGCCCGTTGTTTGCGGGGAGGGGCCTTCAAACCGCGCACCTCTCCGTATTCCTTCCAGGGATTGCGCGAGCCGGCGCTCAAGATGTTGCGTGAAGCCGGAGACAAATTCGGCCTGCTTACGGTAAGCGAAGTGATGGAGATCTCGCAGATACCGGCCATGCTGCCCTATATCGACATTCTCCAGGTGGGATCGCGGAACATGCAGAATTTTGATCTGCTGCGCAAACTGGCGAACATCCGCAAGCCCGTGCTGTTGAAGCGCGGCATTGCCGCGACCATTGAGGAGCTGCTCCTGGCGGCCGAGTATCTGATGGCGGGCGGCAATTATGAGGTAATCCTTTGCGAGCGCGGCATCCGTACCTTTGAAACATATACACGCAATACTCTTGACCTCTCTGCGGTCCCGGTGGTGAAGAAGTTGTCGCATCTGCCCATCGTGGTTGATCCGTCCCATGGAACCGGCAGCCGGGAGAAAGTTGCTCCCATGGCGCGCGCCGCGGTCGCCGCAGGGGCCGATGGATTGATTGTTGAAGTGCACGACTGCCCTGACAAGGCCCTGTCCGACGGAGCGCAGTCGCTTTACCCGCAACAGTTTAGTGAATTGATGGATGAGCTTCGGCCGATTACCGCGGCCATACGCCGGAAGCTCGCGTAGTCAATGTACGCACGGGTATTACCCGCGCGACAACTGGGCTGGAACGGCGTTCCAGCGGGCATTGAAACTGAATCTGCAAGGAAAAACATTTATGAGTGCTGTAACCAGTTTCTCGAGCAACCAGAGGATCCTGCATTGCTGGAAAGAAATCGCAGACTACCTTTCCGCCGGTGTGAGAACGGTTCAACGGTGGGAAGCCGAATTCGCGCTGCCGGTCCGCAGGCCAAGAGGCGCCAAACGCAGCGCGGTGCTGGCATTTTCCTCCGAGATCGATGAATGGGTGAAGACCCTGCCCGCGATTGCGCAGAATACCGAAGCGCGTCCCAGCATCCTTGTGGTGGACCGCCACCAGGCAAGCCGTGTCGCACCCGCGGCGCGTGGAAACAGAATGGAGCAGTTGTTGACTACCTGAAGGCCCTGAATGTCTGGATCATGCAGCCAACTCGAGCCTGCCGGTCCGGTCCCAGTCCCCGCAACCGGGGCCGGGCCGGTCAGGCTGCTGATCTTCCAGTACGGGATGCATCCGCTTACCAAGGTCCCAGTACCCGGCTATCTCATCGAGATGGCTGACGGCCGGAGGGCCCTGGTGGATACGGGATTTCCCCCAAGCTCCTCCGGACCCACGCGCGCGGTCCATTGGTTTCGTGTGACCCCGGAAGACTACGTGTTGAGAAGGCTAAGTTCGATCGGCCTGCAGCCGAGCGACATTGATTGGGTCATTTGCAGTCATTTCGATCCTGACCACTGTGGCGGCAATGACTTATTTCCTCATGCGCGATTTTTCGTGCAACGCGAGCATTACCAGGTTGCACTCTCCGGAGAGCACTGGCGCTTTGAGATGCATCGGTCTCACTGGGACCACCCGGCGCTGGACTACTGCCAAATCGATGGCGATGAAGAGATACTGCCTGGGATTTCCGTGATAGAAACCGGCGGCCACGTCCCGGGCCATCAGTCCGTCATGGTCCGCCTGCAGAGTTCACGTAAAGTCCTGCTGGCGATTGACGCTATTTCCAGCGCCGCAACCCTGAACTCCCGGGCCCGCGAGATCCATCCCTTTGACATGGATGCTGAAGCTACGCGGAAAAGCATTGCCAAGCTGCGCTTCCTCATCCAGGACGAAGGCATTGATCACGTACTCTACGGCCACGATGCGCAACAGTGGACGCAACTACGAAAGGCGCCGGTCGCTTATGCATAAGCTATCTGATGCCCGGCAGTGGACCGGCGGGCTGCACACGCTCCGCCCGCTGCGCTCTCCCAACGAGCGGGAATTTCCCTCGGAGGTGATCGTGGTCTCGCCGCATTGTGACGATGCGGCCTTCTCTCTGGCGGCCACATTAAAACTGCTGGTTTCAGCGGGCAGCACGGTCCGCATTGTCAACTGCTTCACCTTCAGCCGGTTCGCGCCTTTTGCCGGCCCTCAACGCAACCTGACTGCCATGACCCGCCGCCGGCATGAAGAAGAAGTCTTTCTCCATCATCTGGGTGGAAACAGCAGGTCGGACGATTTGGGGTTCCTGGATGCCCCGGCTCGATCCGGTGGAGGCCTGCGCGGCATTCTCGCACGCAATCTTTCCCCACAAGAGGCGGCTGAGTTGATCCGCGTGCTTGGCGAGACGCTTGAAGATCTTGCTGATGATGCCGCGGTCCTGGCTCCGTTGGCGCTCGGGAACCACAGCGATCACTACCTGGCCCGGCAAGCAGCGCTGGCCAGGTACCATGGCCGGCCGATTGCGTTTTATGAGGACCTGCCCTATGCGGCCGCTGCCAGTGAAGGCCAGATCGAGACCACGGTACGACAAACGGAAGAGCTTTGTGGCGGAGAACTTCAACCGCTGCTGGTCCACTGGCCTGGAGATACTGAATGGAAGCGCCAATGCTGTTCGGTTTACAAGTCCCAGGTGTCAGCAGCAGGCGTCAAAAAAATCGTGGATTACATGAGCAAGAACAAGGGGGAACGCCTGTGGTGTTCCGCCCGCTTTGTGGAGGACTGGAAGTGGAGATCAACACACGGTCTCTCCGCAGAGTGCCAGGAGCCATACTTCGTTTGACTGGGCCGCGAGGCGAGAGCAGGAGAGCAGCCAACATGACCTTGAAACCGGAAGAATGCGTGGGGCGGTTAGTGGCCGTCTTAAGCGGCCCTGAGATCGTGGCCCGTGGTTTCCAGCAACGGGCGCAATACCAGCGTGCCTCGCGCACGCCGTCCATCCTGGCCGAATTTTCTCGCGATCTCACCCAGGCCGCGAATGACGGCCATCTCGATCCGCTCCTGGGGCGCACGACGGAACTGGAACGGATCATCCAGATACTGTGCCGCCGCACCAAGAACAACCCGGTTCTGATCGGTGAACCAGGCGTGGGCAAAACGGCAATCGTGGAGGGGCTGGCGCAGCGGATCGTAAAGGGGGAAGTGCCATCCTTTCTCACGGACAAGCGGATCCTCGCGCTCGATCTTTCCCTGATTGTGGCCGGGACCAAATATCGCGGCCAGTTTGAAGAGCGGCTGAAAAGCATCATGAAGGAACTGACGGAAGACGGTAACTGTATTCTCTTCATTGATGAGCTGCACACGCTGGTGGGAGCGGGATCGGCGGAAGGGTCCATGGATGCCGCTAACATCCTCAAGCCGGCGCTGGCGCGGGGAGAGATCCAGTGCATCGGCGCAACGACTCCGGCGGAATATCGCAAGTATTTTGAGAAAGACCGTTCGCTGGAGCGCCGCTTCCAGGCCGTGAAAGTTGCTCCTCCGAGTGAAGAGGACGCGGTTTTCATTCTTAACGGCCTCAAAGAACGATATGAGAAGTTTCATGGGGTCACCTATCCCGCGGAAGTGGTGCGCAACGCCGTGTATCACTCCAGCCGTTATGTTTCAGACCGTTTCCTGCCGGACAAGGCGATTGATCTGCTCGATGAAGCCGGCGCCAGGGTCAAGCTGCGCGAATGCACGCTGCCGCCCGAGGTGGTTGCGGCGGAAAAGAAACTCAAGTTCATCGTGGGTCGCATGGAGTACGCGGTGGTGAACAACGAATTCGAAAAGGCCCGGTTTTACTCCAATGAGGAACGAAAAGAGCGCGAGAACCTGGGCGCCTTGCGGGAAAAGCTCCATCTGAATGAACGCAGCTCCGCGACCGTGGCAGTCGGGGATGTGGAGGAAGTAATCAGCCGTTGGACAGGCGTGCCCTTGACGGCCATTCAGGAAGAGGAGAGCCACAAGCTGTTGAGGATTGAAGAGGAGTTGCATAAGCGCGTGGTTTCTCAGGACAAAGCCATCGCTGCCCTGGCGCGTGCGATCCGGCGCTCGCGCGCGGGGCTGAAATCGCCGCAGCGCCCCATCGGGTCCTTTCTTTTTCTTGGCCCCACGGGAGTGGGAAAAACGGAAGTTGCACGCACGCTGGCGCAATTTCTCTTCGGCAGCGAGAAAGCCATGGTGCGGTTCGACATGTCAGAATTCATGGAGAAGCATTCAACCAGCAGGCTGATCGGCTCTCCCCCCGGCTATCAGGGTTACGAAGAAGGCGGCCAGCTCACCGAGATGGTAAAGAGAGCTCCATACTCCCTGGTGTTGCTCGATGAGATCGAGAAGGCCCACCCCGATGTCTTCAATCTTCTGCTGCAGGTGCTGGAAGACGGCCGGCTCACCGATGGGCTGGGCAATACGGTTGATTTCAAGAACACGCTGATCATCATGACTTCCAATATCGGCGCGCGTCATCTCATGAAGCAACGCGGGCTCGGCTTCCAGAGCAAGAACGAAAAGCTGATGGCGGAAAATGTGGAAGCCATGGTGAAAGCGGAGGTCAAGAAGCATTTCAATCCGGAGTTCATCAATCGTCTGGACGAGGTCGTCGTGTTCCAATCGCTTGCGGACGAGGACCTACTCCAGATCATCGAACTGCTGGTGGGGCAGCTTAACCGCAACCTCGCCGACCGGCAGATCACCATCGCGCTGACCGGGCCGGCCAAGAAATGGCTGCTCGACAGGACCGCAGCCGACCGGAGTTATGGCGCACGGCCTCTGCGCCGCGCCTTGCAGCGTTACGTTGAAGACCCCTTGTCTGAAGCTTTGATTCAAGGGACCATCATCGGCAAGCCGGCATACGTGCAAGTCTACCTGGAAGGCGATCAGCTTTGTTACCGCCAGGGCGAGCTTCGCTCGCAGGAAAACGAAAACCTCATGCTGCTCAGCGCTGAAATGAAGTGAGTTCCAGGAGTCGACCATGGCAGCCGTGATGGAACTGCTGCCCGCGGTGGCGGAGCAGAAGATCTCGGTGCGAGGCGTCACCAAAGAGTACGTGCTTCCCCGCGGGGAGGTACTGTGCGCCTTGCAGAACGTCGACGTGCAGGTCCGCCGCGGCGAGTTTCTGTGCATTGTTGGGCCGTCAGGAAGCGGCAAATCAACGTTACTGCACATCATCGCCGGGCTGGTCAGCCCGACGCGCGGCGAAGTGGTCATCGACGGAGGGCGGCCGAAGGGCCCGGGACCGGACCGCATACTCATCTTTCAAGATCTCGGATTGTTTCCCTGGCTCACGGTGCTGGAAAACGTGGAGTTCGGGCTGAAGATGCAAGGCGTGCCGGCCAGAGAGCGTAGGGATCTCGCCCGCTATTACCTCAGTCTTGTACACCTGTCACGGGTTGAACAGGGATTTCTGCATCAGCTTTCGGGCGGGATGAAGCAGCGTTTGTCGCTTGCGCGGGCCCTGGTCCTCGGCCCATCGGTCCTGCTGATGGACGAGCCGTTTGCCGCTCTGGACGCCCAGACCCGTGATCTGCTCCACGACGAACTGGAAAGATTGTGGGAGGAAACGGGCCAGACCATTGTCTTTGTCACCCACAATGTGCGCGAGGCGGTCCGGCTGGGAGATCGCGTCCTGGTGATGAGCCATCATCCAGGGAGGATCAAGCAGGAGTTCGCGATCTCACTCGGCCGCTCGCGACACCTGGAGGACCCCGAGGTCGCCCTGCAGGCCAGAGAGATTCTGGCCGAACTGCGCGGCGAGATCGATAAGGCCGTCCGGGCGGAGTACAGAGGTGAATAGAGTTCTGCGACAGAGTTTGTTTTGCGTCATGCTCCTCGGATTGTGGGAGGCGGCCTTCCTTCTGAAACTGTGGCCACCCCACTTGTTTCCCGCGCCTACAACGGTGTTTGAGTCTTTGCGCTCGGGATTCGTCGACCGCGGCTTCTGGACCGCGACCTCCGCCAGCCTCAATCGGGTGGTGATGGGGTACGCGATTGCGTGCGCCATCGGCGTGCCTCTGGGGTTCTGGACGGCCTACAGCCGGCTTGCCTCAGACACCTTGGGACGATTGTTTGTGGGTCTGCAGAGCCTTCCGAGTCTCTGCTGGCTGCCGCTTGCTGTCCTGTGGTGCGGGCTCACGGAAAGGGCGATCCTGTTCGTGATCGTCATTGGATCGCTGCTATCGATTGCCATTGCGGTAGAGTCAGGGCTGCGACGCATTCCCGGCATTTATCGCATGGCGGGCGAAAATCTCGGGGCGCGCGGGCTGCGGCTGGCCATTCATGTGCTGCTGCCGGCGAGCATGCCGCACCTGGTGGCAGGCCTTAAACAAGGATGGGCCTTTGCCTGGCGGGGCCTTATCAGCGGCGAGATGATCCTTGTTACCCTGGGCCTGGGGCGGTTGCTTGTGCTGGGCCGCGACCGCAATGACATAAGCCAGATCTTCGCAGTCATGCTCTTGATCACCGCGATCGGGTATTCGGTGGACGCACTATGTTTTCGTGCACTGGAACGCTCTCTCCACAAGCGCTGGGGATTTGCCTCACTTTAGGACGCGGGCCTCGGCCGATCCAAAGTGGGTGGCCTGGGACGATCGCGCTGTCCGCTCAAGGGCGGCAGCGAGCCATGCGATTCCCGGCAGTTGAACCTACTCGTGAGATGCGAACCATACCAGGTTGCCGCCCGGCTCGCGAAGAATGATTTCGCTGGTTCCGTAGCTGGTCTTGTGCTCGGGAACCACAACTTCATGAGTTTTTGCCAACTGGCGTATGGAGCCCAGGTTTTCGACATCGATGTAGACGGGGGCATTCGGTTTGGTGAACTCGGCAACGGCCGGGGATTCCCGCTGAACGAGCGCCCGAGCGTTAAGCATGAGTTCCTGCTCGCCTTTCTTGAGCAGCGCGAACAGCAGCTTGCTGTTTTCCTCCACATCCAGCGTTTTTTCAAAGCCCAACCCGTCTGTCCAAAAGGGCAGGCTTTTTTCGACCTCGTCCACATACAACAATGGTGTGATTCTCAGGGAACCGTTTGTCATCTCATTTCTCCTTCAGGCCTGGAATTTCGACATCTGCTTCGCCGGGCCACGATGGCCCAAACAGGCCGGAAATCTTCTGGATTTCGGTGAGCCATTCCGTGACCCGGCGGATTTCAGCAAAATCAGCGGCTGGGGGAGACAGGTTTCTGGTAAATCGGGCAAACGTATCCACCGACTCTGCGAATGCCCGCGTCTGCGTCTCAGCCCCCAGCGGGAAATCATGTATTTCCGCGGGCCGGCCGGCAAGCTCAAGGCTACATTGCTGTTTCTCTACCCGCCTCAAGGTTGAAAGCCCGAGTAATCCCTGGAACGATGCGGTGCCCCTTGGGCCCTGAAACCAGAGGTGGCAGAAATCTCCGGGCAATTCATTGGCCCAGCACACCTCAACCTCTACTTTGGTCCCCGTGTCGGACAACAAAGAAGCGGCAGCCTGATCGGGCACTACATAAGGAGAGTGAGGATGGCCCGCGAACCAGCTTGCATTGCGCTGGCCATCTTGCCCATAGCGGCACCGCAACACAGCCCGAGTTACGCGAAGCTCTTTCCAGGTTTGGGAGGAGATCAACGAGGCCAGCAGGTCCAACAGATGCGGTCCGAGATCTTCCATCACCCCCATGGGACTGTGCCTAGGGTCGGTCCTCCAGGAACCAGCGGCTGGAACGCCACGCTCTCGCCACCAGCTAAGCCGGACACGTTCCAGCGGTCCCAGGACGCCGTCTTTGATCCACTGCAGCAATAACCTGACGTCGTTGCGCAGCCGCATGGTGGCGCTTCCCATCAGGCGAGACGCAACCCGGCTGGCAGGCCCCAGACTCTCCAGGTCTGCGATGTTGCGAAAGACTGGCTTTTCGCACAAGACATATTTGTTCAGAGAGACAGCTTGAGCAATCTGCTGGGCATGAACCGATGGCGGCGTACATAAAAGCACGCCGTCGATTTCCGATCCAAAGCAGGCGTCCAGCCCAAGATAGGCAGGGTCAAGTCCCGCATGACGGGCGAACCGCGAAAGGAGCTCAGGCAATGGGTCGTGGGCCGCAGCCACTTCAATACCGCCGTGGCTGAGCAGACAGGGAAGGTACACGTGTTCGGCGATCCAGCCCGTGCCGATCACAGCGATACGAACCTTACCTCCGCTTTCGTCCCCGGGCCCCATGCGATTTGTCTTGCTTTCAATGTCCGCGAATGTCATTGGACGATTCACAACTCCTATCCGCAGATGCTTTAGACCGCCACGGTTGCGGCAACTTGCTTGTACTCCAGCACTTTGTGGAAAGCTTCTGCCACCTTGAGCTGGACCTGCTCTCCACCCAGCAATACGGCGTGATGCAGCCAGATGGCATTGCGGGAAATCTCGCGCGAGTTTGGTATGCGGTTTCTCTTGAGCGCCTCCTGGATGTTGCAGGCTTCCAGCGCAGGCGGCAGATCTCCGTTCCATAGACTCGATCGCTCGAACATCTCAAGGTCTGGAATCGAAGGATAGGTGCGATAGGCAGGAACGCCTTCAGCTACCAATGCGCGGACAAGAAAATCGCGATCGAAGCCGATCTTCTCCGGCTCAATCCTGACCATATACATATAGTGCGAATGCGTTGTGACCGAAGAATGCCGCCCGGCCACATGCAGGCCCTCGATGCCACGCAGGGAGGCATCGAGCCGCCGGCTGCCTTCTTCGCGTTCCTGAAGCAGCCGGGAGAAACGGGCAAGCTGCGGGCGGAGAATAGCGCCCTGGAATTCCGTCATACGGCAATTGGTCCCGAGTTCAAGGTGCTGGTATTTCGTGTCGCGGTACGGGCGCCCGTAGGTGTGCCGCAGCCATGCATGCCGGGCGATTTCTTCGTCGTCCGTGAGGAGCGCGCCGCCTTCACCCGCAGAAAGAAGCTTCAGGTTCTGGAAGCTGTACATGGAAGCGGGTGTCAGCTTAGGAAGGCTGACGCCTTTCCATTTCGCTCCATGAGCGTGTGCAGAATCCGAAACGATCAACACGCCGGTGTCGCGCGCGATGGCGAGCAGCCCGTCCATGTCCGCGGGGTGGCCGGCAAGGTGTACCGGAACAATGGCCTTGGTCTTGGAGGTAATTGCCCGCCGCGCGGCATCCACATTGATGCAGTACGTGTCCAGGTCTACGTCAACAGTGACGGGAATGGCCCCGACTGTAAGCACCGCGGTGGCAGTGGCGACAAAAGTGAAAGCAGGAACGATGACTTCATCCCCAAACCCGATTCCCAGGCAAGACAGCGCTATCTCAAGGGCCTGGGTGCCGTTGGAAACCGCCAGGGCAAATCGCGAGTCATGGAATTCGGCGAACTCGCGCTCGAATTGCTCGACTTCTGAGCCGGTGCCGCGCCACCATTTGCGGCTCTCCACAACACGTTGCACCGCGGCCAGTTCTTCCGGGCCGTAATCGGGCCATGCCGGAACAGTTCCCGGCGGGCATGCCTGTGTCCCACCGTTCAATGCCAGGTTGTTCATACCGGAATTCTCCTTCGCATTCTGTCTTTGGTCCTTCGATCTCTTTCGATCCATCCTTCTGTCACGGCCCGCAATCACGCGGTTGCAGCGGCGGCAAACCCGTTGGCCAGTCTTGCCCTCTGCCATCTCTCCTGCTGAATGAAGTCACGCGTACGCCCTGTCCAAAGGCCGGATGTCTCCCGGAGATGGCCGGCGGCAAGCATGAATGCACCGCCAACACCGGAGAGCGCGGGCGTGCTGGAAACTTCGAAGCGTACGCCCGCAGCCAAAGCGCCGCTCACCAGGCATCGCTTGAGAAAATCTGCTCCGAAGCGGTCTACACCGCCTCCTGTAATAATCGCCAGGTTAACGTCGAAGCGAACTCTCAATACGCGGACAAACGCATGAAAGGCGCGGCGCAGGTCGCTGATTCTTCCGGCTGCCGCCATTCTCTCCACCCCTTGCACCGAAAGAGCTGTCTGGAGGCAGCCTCTTTTCCCGCAGGTGCAGAGGAAATCGAGACCGGGGAAGCGTTCGTGGGCAAGAGTGGCTGCGCCCTCGCCGCTGGCGACAGGTTTGTTCCGGGCCATGATGCCCACCGCGAGTCCCGTGCCAATCCCGATGCAGGCGGTGACGTCGTCCTGATGTGCATTCACGCGCGCGCAGTGCTCCCAAAGGCCCATGCACACGCCGTCGTCCGCCGAGACTGCCGGGGCCCCTGTGCTACGGCGAAGCCAGGGAAGAAATGGCAGTCCGGTCCACTGCGGGCGGCTGGGCCAGGCGCCGATGCGGCCTTCCGCGTCGATTCCAGGCGCACGGGAAACGCCAACGCATTGAACTTTCATCCCAACGCAGACTTTGCGAACCGCTGCCGTGACCACTTCCTCCGCTTCCATGGCGGAAGGGGTCGGCACAGAGAGGAGCTCTCCATCGCAGCCGCCCACACGCGCCACTCGCAAGGAAGTTGCGCCCAGATCAATGCCCAGGATGCATTCCTTTGTGTCCAATACCTGCATGTTCGTCACCTGCGTTCCATGCTGCCGGTCACCTGCCGGCAGGCATGCGCTGTGCAGCGCACACCAAACGAGTATGGCGCAGAAAAGATGAGTCCCGGTGTGCCAT
>DASVFK010000382.1:0-7444 GCA_036380095.1 Candidatus Angelobacter sp.
GGCTGCTTCCGGCATGGCCTCGCGAATCTTTCTGATCTTCTCCGCGTAATGCCACGGGCGATACTTGCGGTGCATGCGGCGCAGGATGCGGTCGCTGCCGGACTGCAACGGCACGTGCGCGTGCTTGGCCACGCGCGGCGACCCAGCAACCAGCGCGATCAGCTCATCGCTCCAGTCCATGGGTTCCACGGAGCTGATGCGTATCTTGCGAATGTCAGTGTGCTCCAGCAACGCGCGCAGAAGCTGCTCGAAGCGCTGGGCCGGATCCAGATCGCGTCCCCAGCGGCCCAGGTTGATGCCACTCAGCACGATTTCCTTGTATCCGGCGCCGGCCAGCGCGTTCGCTTGGTCGATCACGCGGCCGAGATTCATCGACCGGCTCTGGCCGCGCACGCTGGGAATAATGCAGAAAGAGCAGCGGTTATCGCATCCATCCTGGACTTTCAGGTTGGGGCGGGTTTTGGGGCCAAGCTCGTCGCCGGCAAAGACCGGAGCAGCGATCAACTCGGTGTGGGCAAAGATGTCGCCCACGGCGGTAAAGGGCGGCGCGGAGAGCGCAAGGGTTTCGAGCGCGACAAAGCCGCCATGGGCCGGCGCCAGAATTTCAGGGACAGTGTGCTTGTGCGAATTGCCCACCACCCAGGTAACGCCAGGCAGCGCGGCCACTTCCTGCGGCGCACGCTGCGCATAGCATCCGGTGACCAGGATTTTCGCTTGCGGGTTCTGGCGGCGCACTCGGCGGATGGCGGCACGCGCATCGTGATCGGCCGCTTCGGTGACCGTGCAAGTGTTCAAGACCACCACATCGGCTTGAGCGGACGATTCCGCGCGCAGCATTCCCCGCTGCTCAAGTTCAAGCTCCAGCGCGGCGCCATCAGCCTGCGTGGCGCGACACCCGAAATTTTGCAGGTAAAAGCGTGACACCATGTTCATTATAATGTTCTCGTGACGCGGCCCGGGATACTGCCGCAACTCACAACCTTTGCGAGTTCCTGAAGCATCTCACTAGCCGCCCCCACGATTTCATTCCGCGGAGTCATGCTATGAAACGCCGTATTCTTCTGGTCGACGATGAATTGGCCATTCTGCTCACGCTGAAAGCCGTGCTGGAAATCCATGGCTTCGATGTGGAAACGGCGTTGTCCGCGAAGGAGGCCATCTCCAAATTGAAGGCTTCCAGCTACCACATGGTGATCACGGACATGAAAATGGACCACGAAAAGGCGGGCTACGAGGTGATCCGCGCGGCCAGAAAGACGGACTACAATCCGGCAGTGGCCATTCTCACCGCATTTCCCCTGCTGGGCAGCAATTGGAAATCGGAAGGCGCGCAGCAAATGCTGGTGAAACCCATGAATACCGACGACCTGCTGCGCCAGATCGAGGCGCTGCTGGTGCAGCATGAAGACCAGAAGCAGAAACGCGCTGAAGCGCGCAACAGAAACCTGAAGAGCCAGGCAGTGAAGCGGCCGGCTTGAGTTGTGCTCTTTCCATCGAAGCAAACGGCGAAGCAGACACACTACGGCTTTGAGCGTGGCCAGATCCCAACTTCAGAGGATGGCTGTCAGGCGGTGGCAGCCGTGGCTTTGCGCTGCTGGAAGCACTCCCGGCAAAACACTGGACGGCCCTGCGTGGGTTTGAATGGGACCGTAGTCTCTTTCTGGCACCCGGAGCAAATGGCCTTGGTTTCTACTCTCTGATAATTGCCCCCACCCTGGGGAATGCCGAGTGACTGCGATCGTTTGGCCTTGCAATTCTTACAACGTTTGGGTTCGTTCTTGAACTGTTTGTCGTGGAAGAAAAGCTGCTCGCCGGCAGTGAAGATGAAATCGGCGCCGCAATCCACGCACTTGAGTACCTTGTCCTGGAACTCCATTGGGAGTGCCCCCTTTCCTCTCACCCCGAGAACCAGGCACCCTGCGCACACACCATATCCGTCAAGGATCCCGGAGCGATACCTACCACGGTTCGGCCCGCTTACAGATACAACGTACAACTGCAAGACAACTCTTTATGAATTCCAGGTAATTTGTGGGCCGCCGAGGGAGGTCCGGCGGCCCGGTTATGATTAGTCCTGCTCTTTACGGGCTTTCTTGCGGTTCCGCTTCCGGGCTAGAGCCTGTTTCACGCGGAGCTTTTCTCCCGGTTTCAGGTAAAAGGAGTGCCGCTTGACCTCCTTAATAATGTCTTCGGTCTGGACCTTCCTCTTAAACCGGCGGAGCGCGTTTTCAAGAGGCTCACCCTCCTGAACCCTCACTTCAGCCAATAAAATGACACCTCCCAACTTCACCCAGTTGGACATTGTGAGTTTTGCAGTGTCTCTGGAGCAAGTCAAGAGGGTAGTTAACAAAAATTGACATATTGAGAGAATCCTTAGAGAAGCTGACAGGGGCTGGGGTGAAAAGTGTCTTAAAGTGAGACGTGAGGACACAAACTCGACGATTCTACAGGTCAACTTCCTGATGTCTCAAATACCTAAGAGGCGGCTAATCAAAAACCGCAAACGCTCTTACTGCATGGGCGCGTAGTATCCCTTTCTGGCCTGGATCTTGTATCCGTCTTTGGACTTGATCTCAATCTTGCGGAAGGCGCCGTCGTGCTTCTCATTGGTGGGGTAGTAGCCGATGTTGTATTGGCTGCGCAGCTCATTGGAGATTTCCGTAAAGGCCTTGTGCAGTTTGTCGGGATTGTTGACCACGATCATGCGACCGCCGGTCTGCTCCGCCATCTGGCCCATGTCATGCGGATCAGAGCCGTACTGGGGGTCGCTGATGAGCAGGACGTAGACGATCACGTCAGCTTTCTGCGCGGCCTCGATGGAATCCTTCAGGCGCAGGCGGCTGCCCTGGTCCACACCGTCAGTGAGGACGACCACGGCCTTGCGTCCGACTTGGCGGCTGAGGATCTCATCAGCAGCGAGGAAGACGCCGTCATGAAGCAGAGTGCCTTTGGGATTGGAGATGGGAACCGGGCCCTGGCCGATTCCCGGTATGCCGCTGCTGCCCCCGCCGACGTTGATCTTGGCGCGGTCCAACCCTTTGCGCAGCAGGCCGACATCTGACGTGAGGTCTTGCAGAAGGTCCACATTTACATCAAAGCTTTCCACGAATGCCAGGTCTTTGCTGGTGATCACCTGGCGCAGAAAATCGCCGGCGACGACTTTCTCTTCCGGCAGCATGTGCTGCATGCTGCCGCTGGAGTCAATGAGGATGCCCAGGGTCAGCGGCTGGTCGCTCTCCGCGGCAAAGAAACGGATGTTCTGCGGCTTGCCGTCTTCCATGAGCTGAAACTCATCCTGCTTGAGGCTGGGGACCGGGGCGCCGTGTTTGTCCTTAACCGTAAAGAAGACGTTGACCAGGTTGACCGTCTTGCGGAACACAGGGGGCTGCTGTTGGCCGGAAGGGGGTTGCGGCTGTTGCGCCGTAAGAGGTAATGAGGACAAAAAGAGTATCGCTCCGATCACCAGGGTCCGCATGGAAGCCGCCTTTCCACAATTGTGAAGGATCTCTCCCTGATTTTAGATGCACTCTGCCCTGTCTCTGAATGCCTGGAAAAGCTTACAATGGTTACAAAAGGCCCAGTCAGCCAATGGATCGCGGCGCAAGCAGGCGGTGGAAAAACGTTCTATGGATGGAACACTTGTTGCGCCATTTAGCGTCTCATTTGTGGTGGGAGGAATGATGTTAGGCTTTGGACCTGGACCCAGACTGCTGGTGTGCGCGCTGGCCTTGCTGGCGCTGCAACAGAACATCCCTGACGCCCCCAAACCAAAGGTCCCTGCGCAGCAACCGCAGGCAGGCCAGTTTCCCGATGATGCGCCCTCAGCACCGAAGAACACGCGGCCGGATCCTGCTGCCACGCCCCCAACCGCTCCCTCCGGAGCACCGCAGACGACGCGGGGACTGGCTTCTGATCGCACACAGCTTCCCAGCTTCCACCTGGACGTGAACTTTGTGCAGGTGCCGGTCACGGTGAAAGACAGCTCCGGACACCTGGTTCCCGGTCTTGGACCCAAGGACTTTGCCGTGCTGGAAGACGGCGTGCCGCAGACGCTCAAGTTCTTTACCAGCGATCCTTTTCCGCTCACGGCTGCCGTGGTGGTGAATACGAGCCTGCCCGGCGACACCATGAAGAAGGTGAATGACACTCTGCCGGCGCTGATTGCGGCCTTCAGCCAGTTCGATGAGGTGGCCCTCTACCGTTACGGCAACACCGTGCAGCAGGTCTCCGGTTTCGGCGGGGCGGAGAATGTGACCACCGCGACGCTGAACAAGGTGAAGCGCGCCGGACGCTCGGGTGGGCCGCCCATCATCGGCGGGCCAATGCAAACCGGACCTTCCATTAATGGGCATGCCGGAGTGCCGGGACAGACCACCAACAATGAAGCGCCGCCGCCGATCCAGGAATCCTACGTGCTGAACGACGCGATCCTGCGCGCAGCCCAGGACTTGAGCCGCCGGCCCAGGGACCGGCGCCGCATCATCTTTGTGGTGAGCGACGGGCGCGAGATCGGCAGCACCGCGCACTATGACGAGGTGAAGAAAGTCCTGCTCTCAAACAACATCGCTGTGTTCGCGCTGGGCGTGGACACTGCCGCCATCCCCATCTATGACAAGCTGGACCGCATCCGCCTTCCCGGCTTCGGCTACGGCAACATTCTGCCCAAGTACGTTTCTGATACCGCAGGCCAGATGTTCGCCAAGTTTGACCGCCAATCCATTGAGCAGGCCTACGGCGAAATTACGGACATCGCGCGCAATCAGTACACTCTGGGCTACACCACCCGCGCCACGGTGTCCAACGCGTACCGGACGATTGAGGTCAAGGTGCACAGGCCGAACCTGGTGGTGATCGCCAAGCAGGGGTACTATCCGCTGCCGCCGCAACGGACGCAGTAGAGCGGCCCGGGGTAAGCACTGCGACACTACGGAGATTTAGCATCCGCCGAAATCGAACTCGTTGTGATATAAAACAGTATTTCAGCAACACCGGCGTTGGGAACCAGCTACGCGCGCGTCTGTCTGCGCTGCACATCTGAACACAGAGGGTGGTCTTGAGCTTTATCAATTTTGCGGCTCGCGAAATCAACTGCAAAATCGTGTATTACGGCGCCGGCCTCGGCGGCAAAACCACGAACTTGCAGTTCATTTTCGATAAGACCACCGACAAGCAAAAAAGCAAGATGATCTCGCTGGCCACGGAAACCGACCGCACCCTGTTCTTCGATTTTCTCCCTCTCGATCTTGGCACCGTACGCGGCTTCAAGACCCGCTTTCATCTCTATACCGTTCCCGGCCAGGTGTTCTACGACGCCAGCCGCAAGCTCATTCTCCGCGGCGTGGATGGCGTGGTCTTTGTCGCTGACTCGCAGGAAGAACGCCTGGACGCCAACCTGGAAGCGCTGGACAACCTCCAGGAAAACCTGAAAGAGCACGGTTACGACTTCAAGAAGATCCCTTACGTCCTGCAACTCAACAAGCGGGACTTGCCTTCCGCGCTGCCTGTCGAACAACTCAAGGGCGAGCTGGTGAAAAAAGGCGAGGCAGTGTTTGAGGCTGTCGCATTCAAAGGCCACGGCGTGTTTGAGACGCTGAAGGAAGTCGCGCGGCAGGTGCTGGTGGAACTGAAAAAGGGCTGAAGCCGTTTCTTCATCGACCTGGAAACAAACGAAAGGCCGCCGGAGCGGCCTTCCATCGCTGTGGACCAGACCAATTCATGGATGCGGCCGATGTTCAGCTTTCATGCGTCCGCGGACATCGATCGCCGGAAGATCTCCCGAATCCGCCGTGCCACTACCTTGGCCGGCCAGGTCATCTCCCGACATCTCCTCTTCGGTTGGTATCAGCAGCACAGCGTGGAACTCGCCGCTGGGCGTTACAGCGTTGGCCGCGATTTCACCACGATCATTGATCCAGATACCTTCTATGATCCGCAATCCGGATCCAACAGGAATCAGGTTCTGCAGGTCAACCATGCTGCCGTTTTCCCACAAGAATCCAAATCCACTAACTCCGCATTTCCCGCCAACGCCCACCACCTGCCTGAGGGCATTGACGGAACGCGCGGTGGTACAAGGCCGGCCGTTCAGAGTGCCCAGGTCCGTCATTATGCCGTTCGACCACAAAAAGCCATGGTGAGAAACGCTGCCCGGAATATCGGCCCGGCCCACCACGTCGCCGCTCTGGTTCATCGCGAACGCCGCTCCACCTCGGCCGCCCAGCGTGCCCAGGTCGATCATGGTGCTTCCATCCCAAAGAAAGGGATGATTCGCCACGTCGCCTGCCACGGTTGATGCACCTGCTACCTGGCCAGCTTCATTCAGCGACGCTGCTCCGCTGAAGGTGCCGCCCAAAGTTCCCAGGTCCTGCATGTTTCCTTTTTCCCAGAGAAAGACATGGCGGTTAGGCTGCCCGGTTTTGGGATTGGGAATGGAGCTGGTGTAGGAATCGCCGACAATCTGTCCGCGATCATTGATCAACAACGCGTTTGCGTCAGGACCACCCAAAGTGCCTAGGTCGCTCATGGTCCCTTTCTCCCACAGAAAGCCGCGCAACTGGATTCCTACTCCGGCCATTGAAAACGGGTCTGGAACTCCGTTCAGAGACGCGCCTGCGATCTGTCCGCGATTGTTGATTGCGCCGGCCGCGCTTGAGAACCCCCCGGCCAGTGCTCCAAGGTTGAAAATCTGGCCGTCCTTCCAGAGCACCGTTACCACGGCTGGCAGGCCGACTTGAGGATCGATCTGGCCGCTCTCCGCCAGACCCGCGACATCGCCTCGGTCGTTGATCCAACTGGGTCCAGCGCCCAAGCCTGGCGCCAAAACGGCGAGATCGGTACGCACGCCGTTTCTGAAGGTGAAAGCGTGCGGGGCGAACGGATCTACGTTGAGGAACGGGCTCACATTGGGCGCGAACACGTCCAGGGCAGAAGTATCCGATTGCCCGGTTGCGGTGCCGCCATTATTCAACGCCTGAAAACCCGGGCCCAAGAAGAATGTGACCGGACCGCCGCTGGTGCCGGTGTCGATCAGGTTGTACTTCTTGTGAGTAACGGCTGGCGCTTGCGCGTTCACTTGCTGTGCCGGCAAAAGTGCCGATGTTGCCGCCACCGCGACGAATCCGATACAGCTGATCAAGCTTGGTAACTTGAATTTCATGGTGCATCTCTCCTCTATGGTTCTTTCCATTACTTCATTTGGGGGTGCACCTATAAAGCGGGAATTCGGGCCGTAAACTTTAACCTTGATCAGGAGACTACTCAGATTTAGGGTGCAAACCTTGTCTTGCCGTGTTAGGATTCCGCAACTAAACCCAAGCTTGCCAAAGACTTACATGGAACCTCCATCAGACCAGGATGTAACCGCATTACTCCATGCCTGGAGTGCCGGCGACAAGGAAGCCCTGGACCGGCTCACAGCAGTGGTGTACCGCGACCTCCATCGGGC
>DASVFK010000383.1:0-6026 GCA_036380095.1 Candidatus Angelobacter sp.
CGACTGGGCCAGCCAGGCCAAAAGGTTGTCGAGCCGCTTGTTGATGTTGTTAATGTTGAAGGTGGCTACTTTCACCAGATGCCTCTCTGCTGCTCCGGCTGGCATTATGCCACCGCTTGAAGAATGCGGAAAATCCACAGAGATTCAGGCATCCGACCGTGGTATGTTTTCACGGTCACGGCATGACGCCACGCTTCCCCAAAGCGACTTTAGCCGGCTTCGAAGCAACCAAATATCTCTACATCCGGGCAGGTGACCATCGCTTTATTCCGATTTGGGTTGTGGTCGTCGATGGTCGCGTGATCGTGCGTTCCTGGAATGACAAGCCCGAGGGTTGGTATCGAGCTTTCCTTGGGCAGCGACGCGGCGCAGTGCAGATGGAAGGTGAAGAAGTGCCTGTTCGTGCCGTTCGCCTTCGCAGCCCTCGATTGAACGACGCTGCCGATGCGGCCTACGCGGAAAAATACACAACGAAAGCGAACGCCAGGTACGTAAAAGGCTTCGGCGTCGCAAAACGCAAAGCGACTACCTTGGAGCTGGTTCCCGCATAAGCCGTGCAAGGACAATTCCCTGGATAAAGCCGGCCGTTCCATCATCATTGAAAGCAAAAGCGCTGGCGGTCGTCTCGCCGCCGGCGCTTCATGGCTTGCATGTTGTTTTCACCGATCACTGCAAAGCCGGGTTCTCCGCGCTGAATACGCCTGTGGGGTTGTCCTTCCAGATCCAGGCGTGGACCAGCCACTGCGTCTTTGCGATGAAGCGGCCACCCTGGTCGCGGCATTGGGTTTCAGTCAATCCGTGAGGGTTCTCCAGGTGCGGCAGCACGCAGATGTTGTCATGACGATGCCAGCGCGCCAGGGATTTTGGAAACGGCGGGTCCAACGGCTGGCCGTCCGGCCCTTCGGCCGCGTTCCAAAGATAGCTGACGCCGGCCAGTGTGTATCCGCTGGTGGTCTTCGCATAGAGCAGAATAGGAGGCTTCTCAATGTCGAAGCTCTTCGGTTCCAGACTCAGAACAAAATGAACTCCCATTCCCGGCATATCCGGACCCACCACCTGATATCCATCGGCTTCAGCCACATGCACGTCCTGATACTTTGCTGTGGCTTGCCGGGCGCGTTCCAGGAGCGCTACGGTGTTTTTCAGTTCTGCAAAGGAGACCGGCGCTCCCGGCGTGTGGGATGGATGCATCGCCGTGTTGCCCGAGGCGTGTTGCTCGTGGCTGGAATGCACCTGTGCAGCTACCGCAAAGACCAGCACAAGACATAGACCTGTTACAAGACTGATTGTCTTCATTCGCTTTCCTCCATTTTTCTTTCTTTGTAATCGCCCGCGGGTTGGGTCCCCCGGCCGACCCGATTTTGGTCGGCTGGCGCGGGCGAGGCGTAATCGCGCGCCGGCGTATAGTAAGTTTTGTTGAGACGTTGCCGTCTGATCATGTTCACTACACTACGGAGACAGGCCTGAATAGGCCCTGAACGCCCTGTTCAGGTAAGGTTCAGCTTCGATCTCGTCTCCTTGGGTCGTGGGAGGGAACTTGCGCGTGTTGGTAGTGGAAGACGAGGCATCTCTGGCAAAGGAACTCACGGCCGCGCTTCGCCGTGCCGGTTACGCCGTGGACCATGCTGCTGAAGGCGAACGTGCCGACCTCCTGGGACACGACGAACGCTACGATGCTGTTGTTCTCGATTTAGGTCTCCCCAAAATCGATGGCTTGACCTTGCTGCGCCGCTGGCGCGATGCAGGCCAGGCCATGCCCGTGCTGGTGCTCACGGCCCGAGGAAGCTGGCACGAGAAAGTCCAGGGGATTGACAGTGGCGCCGATGATTACATGGCCAAGCCCTTCCGCATGGAAGAACTGCTGGCGCGGCTGCGCGCGCTGATCCGCCGCTCCAGCGGGCAGATCACTCCTGAACTTCGCTGCGGACCTCTGGTGCTCGATCCCCGGTCCGGCAAAGTGACCCTGGAAGGTGCGGAGGTGAAACTGACCAGCCACGAATTTCGCGTGCTCTCTTATCTTATGCATCATAATCTGCGCGTGGTTTCCCAGGGCGAGCTTACCGAGCATATCTATTCCCAGGATTTTGACCGTGATTCCAACACGGTGGAAGTGTTCATCGCCCGCCTGCGGCGCAAGCTGGGCCCTTCCTTCATTGAAACGGTACGCGGGCTGGGCTACAGAATGAAGGCCACGGGATGAAGGACCGCTCATGAACTGGCTGCGATCTTTCCGCTGGCGCATTCTTCTAGGCACGCTTCTCTGGTCGCTGGGACTGATTCCGCTATTGCATTGGTTGTTCCTCGTGGTGCACCACCAGACGCGCCTGATACCTCGCCACTACTTAGTAGTATTTTTCCTTTCGGGATTTTTGTTCATCATGGCAGGAATCTGGCAGTTTCGCGCCGGCCTTCTGCCTTTTGGCCGTCTGCGCAGGCAATTGTCGGGCCTGCGTGATGGTTCCAGCCGCAGGATCGAAGGAACATATCCAATGGAAGTGCAGCCGTTGGTAAACGATCTTAATTCCCTACTGGAACACCGCGAGCGGATCGTCCAGCGGGCGCTGGCCAAAGCCGGCGATCTGGCCCATGGATTGAAAACTCCGTTGGCGGTTCTTGCCCAGGAAGCTGACCGCGCGGAATCTGCGGGCCAGCACGAAATGGCGTCCATGATCGGATTGCAGGTCGAGCGCATGCGCAGGCAGGTCGACTATCATCTGGCCCATGCCCGTGCCGCCGGTTCCGGCGACGTGCCCGGCGCCCGCTGCCCTGTCTTGCCTTCCGTGGAAGGGCTCACACGAACCCTGCTGAGAATTCACGCCGGCCGCGGACTTGCCATTCAGGTGGATGTTTCGCCCGAACATTTCATTCGCGGCCAGCGCGAGGACCTGGAGGAGATGCTGGGCAATCTTCTGGACAACGCCTGTAAATGGGCCAAGTCGAACGTCAGAATTCAATCCGTGCAGGAAGATGGCGTGGTTGTCCTGACCATTGACGATGACGGCCCCGGTCTGCCCCCCGGCCTGCGCGATGCTGTGCTCCAGCGCGGAGTGCGTGCTGACCAAGCCGCGCCCGGTTCGGGGCTTGGATTGGCAATCGTCCGCGATCTCGCCGAACTCTACGCCGGAACTATTGCGTTGGAAGACTCTCCGCTTGGCGGCTTGCGCGCGCGACTTCGCTTACCCGCCTGAAAAACAAGTCGCGGCGTTTAACTTTTCGTCGCCTGCGTGGCAAAAAGGGAGCGCCCCTACTCCTCCAGCGTTGAAAGATCACCCACTTCGCGCCCCAGCTCTTGCGCCTTCAACAGGCGGCGGATGATCTTGCCGCTCCTGGTCTTGGGCAGCTTGTCCGGGAAGGCAATCTCCGCGGGAACGGCGATCGATCCCAGGGTGTGGCGCACGTGGTCTTTCAGTTTGGCTTCCAGTTCAGGCGAAGCCGTGTGGCCCACGCGCAAGATGACAAACGCCTTGATATTCTCGCCTTTGATCTCGTCCGGGCGGCCAATCACCGCGGCTTCCGCCACTGCGGGATGGCTCACCAGCGCGCTCTCCACGTCTGCGGTGCCGATGCGGTGGCCGGCCACGTTCAGCACGTCGTCCGCGCGGCCTACCACGGTGAAGTAACCGTCCTCATCGCAAATCGCCACATCGCCCGTGGTGTAAACGTTGGGTACCTTGTTCCAGTCCTGGGCGTACCGCGCGGCATCGCCCCACACGGTGCGGAACATGTGCGGGAAGGGCCGGCGAAAGACCAGCAATCCGCCCTTGTTGGGCGGCATCTTGTTGCCCTGCTGGTCCACCACTTCCGCCACCACGCCAGGCAACGCCTTGCCGGCTTTGGCTGGACGCGCCGGGAACAAAGGCAGCGTGCCCAGGCAAGGACCGCCCGTCTCCGTCTGCCAGAAATTGTCCGCGACGAATCCCGTCTTGCCGTTGTTGCATATCACGCGATGCGCCCACATCTGGGCTTCAGGGTTCAGCGGCTCACCGGCGCAAGTGAACAGGCGGATGGTATGCAGGTCGTACTTTTTCGGCAGCTCGTCGCCGTGGCGCATGAACATGCGCACTGCCGTCGGCGCGGTGAAGACCACGGAAACACGATATTTTTCCGCCAGCTCCCACGCCACCGCCGGATGCGGATAGTCAATCGCCCCTTCTCGGAACAATGTGGTCGCCCCCGCCAGCAGCGGCGCATAGACGATATACGAGTGTCCAACCACCCAGCCGATATCGGACGTGCAGAAGAAGATGTCGTCGTCGCGAATGTCCCAAAACCGTGTCATGTGGTAATAAATCCCGACGCTGTACCCTCCATGCACGTGCACCACGCCCTTGGGCTTGCCCGTGGTGCCGCTGGTGTAAAGGATGTAGAGCGGGTCTTCCGAATCCATGAGTTCCGCCGGGCAATCCGCCTTCTGGCTGTTCACCAGCTCATAGAAATCCACTTCACGCGGGCTCAGCTCCATCTTCGGCTCGCCGCGCCGCCACACCACCACCTTGTCCACGATCTCCAGGCCGTCAATCGACTCTTCCACAATCGAGCGCAGCTCCACGCGCTTGCCCCGCCGGTACGTGAAGTCCGCCGTCAGGATCACTCGCGCCTGGGCGTCTTCAATGCGGCTGCGCAGCGCCTGCACGCTGAAGCCGGCGTAGACCACCGAATGCACCGCCCCGATGCGCGCGCACGCCAGCATCGCCACCACGCCTTCCAGCGCCAGCGGCATATAAATAATGACGCGATCGCCTTTCTTCACGCCCAACGACTTCAACCCGTTCGCCGCGCGGCCCACAAAGTCCAGCAACTGCCCATACGTGATCTGCCGCTCCGTACCGTCTTCCGTGGTCCATATGTAAGCCACCTTGTTTTTGCGTCCGGCTTTCACCTGGCGATCGAGCGCATTCCACGTGATGTTGCACTTGCCGCCCACGAACCACTGGAATGTTGGATACTTCCACTCAAATACTTTCTTCCACGGCTGGAACCAGTCCAGTTCCGCCGCCACGCCGCTCCAGAAGGCATCAGGGTTCTGCACGGAGCGGTTGTACTCCGCGGTGTAGTCGCGCAAGCGGCACTCTTGTTTGAGAAACTCCGGCGCATGGATTTCAGTTTCTGCCTTGAGCAACTGTTCGATTCCGCTTTCCGTCGGCGTGAGGGGTGCCATAAGTCCTCCTGATGATCTTTGTGGACCGATTGATCTTGCGGCACAGGGATGTGCAGAACAAGGGCCTATGAACCGCGATGATACCACCTTGGATGAACGGCAGCGATGTGACGGATATCACAGCCGGCAGAGCTAAGATTCGCCTAGGGCGATAGAATTGCCATTCCGGGCGGGGCGAGCAATCTGCTTTTGCTTGACTCAAGAAACAGCAGATTCCTCACGGCTGAAAGCCGTTCGGGAAGACAAGAGTTCCTGATGTCGCTGAAGTTCATCTCCATCATCGCCACCGCGGCGCTTATCGCGGCCGCAGTCGCGCTACTCATGCGCCACGCTGTGATGGGCACTGGGCCGGTCAGTCTTGCTTTGCAGCTCGCCGGCCTCTTGCTGGTGGCCTGGGCGCGCATCACCTTCGGTGTGCGCAGCTTCCATTGTGCCGCCAACCCAACGCGCGGCCCTCTCATCACCACCGGTCCTTACCGTTGCATTCGCAATCCCATTTATGCCGCTGGGCTGCTCGTGGTCTTGCCTGGCGTGGCCGAACATTGGTCGTGGATCAATGGACTGCTGGCGCTGGTGATCGTTGCCACACTGGCGATCAAGATTTTCTGCGAAGAGGAGTTGTTGCGCGCCGCTTATCCCGAGTATCAGGAGTATGCGAGAAAAACGAAGCGGGTGGTTCCGTTTGTGATTTGAGTCAGCGATTGCCCACCCTGGCGATGTTTCCAGTCCTCACAACTTCTGGTCCGCCGTAACCAGCGTCAAGCCGGGACTTTTGCCGTCGCTGCGTGGCGTTCTAAAAATGCGACTCTCACCCGCATATTGTGATCCCTGGCTAGGAAGATCGATTTATACGAACTTCTCATATCTC
>DASVFK010000384.1:0-10709 GCA_036380095.1 Candidatus Angelobacter sp.
CAAGCACGCGGAACTTGATCTGGCCCGTCTCCGGCTGAATGACTTCCTGGAGCAAACCACGTCGTATGTCTCGGTGGTGGAGCTGGGGCTTTATGAATCGTCCGTGAAGCTCTACCGTACGCTGCGCGAGAAGGGAATTGAACCGCATTCCCCCGAATGGGAGGCGGCGGTGCAAGATACCATCCAGCGCCAGACAGAGGCCATGCGGCCACGGCTGTTCCCGCAGATACCGGCTTCGCGCTACATCTGCTTCTACCCTATGGACCGCCGCCGCGGCGAGGACAAGAACTGGTACAGCCTGCCCATTGAAGAGCGGCAGCGGCAGATGGAAGAGCACGGGATGGTGGGCCGCCGCTATGCCGGAACGGTCAAGCAGATCATCACCGGCAGCATCGGATTTGACGATTGGGAGTGGGGCGTGGACCTGTTCGCTGACGATCCCTTGGTTTTCAAAAAGCTGATTTACGAGATGCGCTTTGACCAGGTAAGCGCGGAATATGCCCTGTTTGGCAAGTTTTTGGTTGGCGTGCGCGTGCCGGCGGCCAGGTTACGAGAGTTATTCAGCGGTAAATTGCCTGATTGACCTAAGTACTGCAATGTCAGTAGGCTGAACGATATGGTCAAGACAGTGCAAGCGGGCCAGGTCTGGCGCGATGACGCCAGCGGCGCCAATTTTCTGGTCACCAAGGTGTACAGCGAGGTTTTTACTCACTACGCGATGCTTCGTCCCGCCAGCGTGAGTGCCCCGGATGCGGATACGGTGCGCGTAAAGGTCTCCAAGCTCGATGAAGGCATGACCCTGCCCGGCTACACCTTCACCCAGGATTCCCAGGAGTTTTAGCACTCAGCAGTCGGCGCTCAACACTCAGCCAGGTCAGAGAACTCCAAACGAGAACATCTACAGCATGGTCAACAAATTACTCTCCTGGCTGTTTCCGATTATTGTCGGTGTAATTTCAAGCACCGGCTATCTGGGCGTTGTAGCGCTCATGGCCATTGAATCCGCCTGCATACCCCTGCCTTCTGAGATCATCATGCCCTTTGCCGGATACCTGGTCTACAAAGGCCAGTTCACCCTGTTCTGGGCCGCTACGGCGGGCGCCATCGGGTGCAATCTGGGATCGGTGGTTGCGTATGAGATTGGCTGTTACGGCGGGAGGCCACTGGTAGCGAAATATGGCTCGCGCATCTGGATCAGCCGGCGCGACCTGGAGCTGACGGACCGCTTCTTCCTGAGGTTCGGCTCGGCGGCAGTGTTTCTCGGGCGATTGCTGCCGGTAGTCCGCACATTCATCGCGCTACCAGCGGGAGTGGCGCGGATGCCTCGCCTGCGCTTTCACGTTTATACCTTCGCCGGTTCCTGGCCGTGGTGCTATGCCCTGGCTTGGGTGGGCATGAAGCTGGGCGAACGCTGGGATTCCGATCCTCGCCTCAAGTATTGGCTGCACCGGTTGGATGCGGTGATCATCGTGCTTCTGGTTGCCGGCGCAGTGTGGTTCGTACGCTCGCATTGGAAGAACCGTTTGCGGGCCACTGCTGAAGGTGGAGTGCCTGAAACGTAGGTGTATCCGATGAAGAAGAGGGTCGTGATTCTTACAGCGATTCTGTTGATTCTCGCCTGCATTTAACTTCTGGCGTGGCTATCACCACACAAGGTCTGCTTTCCGGCGGTGTGGTTGATGTCGCGTTAGGTCTGCTTGTACTCACTCTGTTCGCGGGGCTGATGCGCCCCGGGTCAAACTGATCCATTGTCAAAAACACGTGTTGTTTACAAAGAGCGCCGCGTGCGAGAAGATAATCAGTTTGCACTCGGGTTGCTGGTCAAAGATGTTTGTTGAACAGGGTGGAGCAGGGCTTTAGCCGTGCGGCAAAGGCCTGTTTGGTTTTGGGCTTTAGCCCTGAGGTATCGCTTCGAAAATTCTTTTTTCAACAACCTCAGCGGCTAAAGCCGGGTTCTTCCCTTGCTGCTGCAGGCCTAAAGGCCTGCTCCACCCTGGAAAGGCCCTGGTCTCTGAGTGCGGGCAGAATCTGACTCCTAGGATGGACCCGAATTAATGTCTGCAAAATCCTCCACTGAGACGGCACCGGAAAAGAAGCAGGGAACCAAGATCGCTTCCGCCCGCGGTAAGCTGGGCGTGATGATTCCCGGCATGGGCGCCGTGGCAACCACATTCATGGCCGGTGTTGAGGCCGTGCGCAAGGGAATCGCCGAGCCCATTGGGTCGTTGACCCAGATGGGCACCATCCGCCTGGGCAAGCGGACAGAAGGCCGTTCGCCCAAGATCAAGAAGTTTGTCCCGCTGGCGGGGCTGGACGACCTGGTTTTTAGCGGCTGGGACATCTTCGAAGAAGACGCGTACGAAGCAGCGATGCATGCCGGCGTGCTGGAAAAGGAGCTGTTGAACCAGATCAAGCCCTTTCTGCGTTCCATCAAGCCGCGCAAGGCTGTGTTTGACCGCAACTACGTAAAAAAGCTCGATGGGAAGCACGTGAAGAAGGGCAAGAACAAGATGGAACTGGCCGAGCAGTTGCGCGCCGATATTCGCGATTTCAAGAAGAAGTCCGGCGCGGATCGGCTGGTGATGATCTGGTGCGGCTCCACGGAGATCTTTCTCAAACAGTCGGAGGTGCATGAGTCGGTGGAGGCGTTTGAACGCGGCCTCACGAAGAACGATGAAAACATTGCTCCCTCCATGATCTATGCCTACGCCGCACTCATGGAAGGCGTTCCCTTCGCCAACGGCGCGCCCAACCTCACCGTGGATATTCCAGTGATGATGGAGCTTTCGCGCATCCACAATGCACCCATAGCCGGCAAGGACTTCAAGACCGGGCAGACGCTGATGAAGACCATTCTTGCGCCCGGCTTCAAGGCGCGCATGCTGGGGCTGCACGGCTGGTTTTCCACCAACATTCTCGGCAATCGCGATGGCGAGGTGCTCGACGATCCTGGCTCCTTCAAGACCAAAGAAGAGTCCAAGCTCTCTGTGCTGGACCGCATCCTGCAGCCGGAGCTCTATCCCAAGCTTTACGGGAACATCCACCACAAGGTGCGCATCAATTACTATCCGCCGCGCGGCGACAACAAAGAGGGCTGGGACAATATCGACATCTTCGGCTGGCTCGGCTATCCCATGCAGATCAAGGTGGACTTTCTATGCCGCGACTCCATCCTGGCGGCGCCAATCGTGCTTGACCTGGTGCTGTTTCTCGACCTGGCGCAGCGCAGTGAAGAGCTGCGGGGGCTGGGCATCCAGGAATGGCTGAGTTTCTACCTGAAATCGCCCATGACCGCTCCGGGGCTTTATCCTGAACACGATCTTTTCATCCAGTTGATGAAGCTGAAGAACACTCTGCGCCACCTGCGTGGTGAGCAGCTCATCACCCACCTGGGCCTGGAATATTACGATTAGAAAGAACACCCTATTGGCAGGCCTGGCATCAGACAGCTTATGAGGCGCGGTTGTGCTTGGGTACTGATTTGCGCGCTCCTGGCGTGCACGCCGCCTCTTTATGCCACGGACGGCATGTTTCAGGGCAAGGTGATCGATCCGCCGCACAATCAATTGCAAAAGCCGGGATGGATCTTTGTCCAGGGACGCAACCACATGGCAAGGCGGGTTGAGGTGACGCACGCCGTGATCGTGTTCGGCGAGCATGTGCCGGCCAGCCAGAGACGGGCCTGCGGGGTGGAGTGCCTGGTTGCCGGGCAGGAAGTGCGCGTTACCGCCGAGCAGGATTCGAGCGGCGAATGGCGGGCCAAGAAAGTGGAAATCCTGCGCCTGAATACGAACTGGACGTAAGAAACCTGGGTATCGGGAATGTTGTTGATTCGCTGGGCTTTACGAAACTTAACCTCCTCTGGACAGAGTGCCTGGGTAACCACGCTGGAAAACAGTGCATCAGATTACAACACGGAGAAATCCATTAGGTTAACGTGCATGGACTGGCAGTATAATCAGCGTAGATATTGCGCTCAAAGGCCTGTTCAAGGCAGGAGTGTGTGAGCTTATGAAAATTCGTGCCTTTTTGCTCCCCTGCATCCTGGCGACACTGAGTTTGTCTGTCTTCGCTTATGCCCAGGACGACAAACAAAAGACGCAGACTCCTGATCAAACGCAGGCGCAGCCCGCCAGCGATCAGGGCCAGAACCAGCCGGCCGCCACTCAGCAGGACCAGGAACAGCCAGCGGCTGACCAGGACAAAGACAAGTCGAGCAAGGACAAGAAAGCGAAAGACAAGAAACCCAAGGATGGCAGCAAGGATGATGTGGATTCCATCGGCAACCGCAAGGTCGGCGGGTTTGATTGGTATTCCATCGAGACCGACATCAAGATCGGCAAGCAGTTCTCGCAGCAGATTGAGCAGAGCATGAAGCTCATCAACGACCCGGTAATCACCGAATACGTGAACCGGATCGGCCAGAACCTGGTGCGGAATTCTGACGCCAAAGTGCCCTTCACCATCAAGGTGGTGGATTCAGATGAGATTAACGCCATGGCCCTGCCGGGCGGGTTCTTCTACGTGAACTCGGGCCTGATCCTGGCCGCGGACGATGAAGCAGAGTTGGCCGGCGTGATGGCGCATGAGATCGCGCACGTGGCCCTGCGTCACGGCACCCGCGGTCAGACGCGGTCAGATATGGCCAACATCATGACGCTGCCGCTGATCTTTGTGGGCGGCGGAATCGGCTATGCGGCGCGGCAGGCGGCCGGCA
Source organism: Candidatus Angelobacter sp. (assembly GCA_036380095.1). Classification (GTDB taxonomy): domain Bacteria; phylum Acidobacteriota; class Terriglobia; order Terriglobales; family Acidobacteriaceae; genus Angelobacter. The sequence continues at coordinate 4,718 of DASVFK010000384.1, forward strand.
TCGGGCTGCCGCTGACGTTCATGAAATTCTCTCGCGGCTTCGAAGAAGAAGCGGACCACTTCGGCGTGCAGTACATGTACAAGGCCGGTTATGATCCCAACGAGTTTGTGAACTTCTTCGAGAAGATCCAGGCGCAGGAAAAGAAGAAACCGGGGTCGCTTTCCAAGGCCTTTGCTTCGCATCCGCAGACGCCAGACCGAATCCAGAAGACCCAGGAAGAGATCGCCACGATCCTGCCTGCGCGCGACCAGTACATTGAAACTACGTCAGAGTTTAACGACGTGAAGGCCAGGCTGGCGGCCATCGAAAACCGCCGCAAGGTTGACGATCAGAACCCCAACCGGCCCAGCCTGCGGCGCACGGCGAACGGCCAGAAGGACAAAGACGGCAACCAGAAGGATGACGATCGTCCGACCCTCCACCGCCGCGACCAATAACACCTGGGTTTTTCACCCATGCAAAAGGCGACCCTAAAAGGGTCGCCTTCTTGTTGAGCTTGATATGTGATTAGGCCGAAGGTTGTGCCACCCGAATTAGATCAGCTTTGCGTCGTCCGCACATGTGCAGCTTTTCTACGAATCTTAAGACTTCCGGCCGGGAACTGGCGCCCACGAAAGAACTGCAATTTGAACACACCGATTCAACCAGGCTCGTGTGCTGCGCACTGAGCTGATGATGAAACCGGAGTTTCTTAGGGGCTTGCGAACCGCCCAAGCGAGTATTCATTGGCTGGTCTCCATCCAAAACTTATGGGTGATCATGTCACAGATTTCTTCCTGGGAAACCGGCAAATCTACAGGGTTTAGATGGGTCTTGAATTACGGGGATATGCTTAAGAAACTCTAATGATCCAGTTCGCAGTTTTCTCTCGCCTTACGATTCGGCGTGTGCGGCAGTTGGTGCCGATTAGCGGGGCTTGCACCCGCTAATCTGGAGGGAAGTCAGGGAAACCTTTGCCGGGCGGTTCAAAGGGCCGTCCGGCAGCGTTTACTTCCCGGCGAAGGATTCGGCGGCTTTGGGAGCAAGATGCTTGTGCCGGCTTGGAGCACGCTCTATGACCTTCATTTCCTGCCAGTCATAGGGGAACTCCTTGCCGCAATCAAGGCATGAGACATAGGTTCCGGTGAGGGAAGCAGCCTCAGTCAGCCGCTGTCCCGGCCTCTTGGTAATCGGAAAACTAAACCTCTTGTGTGTGCAACCGAAAAGAACATCCAGCAGATTCGACATATTCACCACCCACCCATCAGGGTCCTGGAAACTGGACCGCCGGAAGCTTTAATCACTGCCACTGGCGGTATTGTACTACAGGACATGTCCATTAGGTCAATATGGTTCATATCCTCCGTACCTGCAATTTAGATTCAGAGTTCCCGAAAAAGGTTCGCAGCAGAGTTGCTCGCCAGCTCTGATTTGGGTGGGAAATATGGTAGATTTTACACGAAAACAGATATTAATTGTGTTTTATCAATAACTTACAATTTCTACGTTATTTTTTTCTTAGCATCACGAGACTTGCGGCATTTTGTCATGATGGCTTCGTGGAGGCGGATCCGGAGGGGATCTGGGAGCTCATAAATCTGGTTATCGCGGTAGATTTCGATGGTTTGTCGGGTGGTGTTGAAGACCACGTGGCATTCGTGGCACCAATGTAGGTGCTCGTCCAGCTCACTCTTAAGGCTTTCAGTGATCCTGCCGTCAAGATAATCCGACAATTCGTTCAAGAAGTCAGAACACTTCACTGCTGCCCGTCCCCATTTTTCTTCGATTTGAAGTATTTTGCCAGACGCTCGCGCAGCTGCAACCGAGCGCGCAGCAGTCTGGACTTGATCGCCGGGACGCTCAGTCCCAGCATTTCCGCCGTTTCTTCTGTAGAAAGGCCTTCAATATCACGCAACACAAACACCGTCCTAAAGCCCGGGGGAAGGCCCTGGATTGTTTTCTTAAGAATGTCTCCCAGCTCAGACTGACCGTAAATCTGCTCAGGGTTGGGCGACCAGTCCGCAACTTCGCGCGGCATGGAGCCCTCTTCCGTTTCCACATCTTCGTCCAGTGAAACGGTACGGTCGCTGCGGCGCTTGCGCAACCGCATCAACGCCTCGTTGACCGCGATCCGAACCAGCCAGGTATAGAACTTGGAATTGCCCTGAAACTGTTCGAGATTCTGATATGCCTTCAGGAAAGCGTCCTGAACCACGTCCTGGGCGTCTTCCTCATTGTGAGTGATGTGCTGCGCGATGCGGAAAACGTTCCGATCATAGCGGCGCACCAACTCGCTGAAGGCCTCCAGATCGCCATTCTTGGCGGCCTGTACCAGTGACATCTCGTCCGTGGTACCTTCCTCGGTCCTCTTTTGGATGGTCTGCATTACGCCCCGACTCAAATTAATTTACTATGTTCTGAGGCCCGAAAGCGCAAAACCAAAACAAAAATATCCTGCTTACCGGGCCGGTTTGGATGTAACTGTTTGTAAGCCCAAATCTCTTTAAGCTCCGTATGCTAAGAAATATTCCCCTTTACCTTCTTTGCTTAGTGTTTTTCATATCCGGGTGCTCCCGAAGCAGCGCTCCAGCCGATCGCATCAAGGTCTCCATGAAGAAATATGCCATTGAGCCGGCCGTGATTCACGTGAAATCCGGCAGCAATGTGCAACTGGAGATCACCACCGCGGATGTGCAGCACGGCTTTGACGTCCCTGCACTGGGGATCAAGGAGCCGGTCCAGCCGGGTAAGACCACCACGGTCAACTTTGTTGCCCCGGCGAAAGGGGAATACAAAATTGTCTGCGGCGTCATTTGCGGCCCGCACCATGAAGACATGGTGGCAAAGCTGGTCGTCGATTAACTAACCGGTATGCGGGTACGCTGGGAAGCGGCCAAGTGCCACACTTCGTTTTGTTTCACCCAGAGCCGGGAACAACGAAAGGTCCCGGAGAAGTTCTGCTGGCGCATGCCGCCGGCGAGTTCCTCTTTTTGCACCAGCAGCACGGTATTGTTGTTAAAGATGCGGGCCGACCCCTCGCTGAGATTCATGGTGTCATAGGCCACGTCACCGTTCCTGAGGGCCTGAATCACCTCGGCGCGGGTGCTGACCTTGCCTTGCTCGTCGATTTCCGTATAGCTCTCCGCCAGGTACTGGTCGAACCAGCCGGCATCGCCTTTGAGTGCGGCGATTCTGAGCTGCGCTTCCAACTGCTGGATTTCCTTGCCGATCTCTTGTGGACCCACCGTGGGGCGTTTGCGGGCTGCCTGGGGATGTAGCAAGGCGACTGTGGCAATCACAGTTACGGCAAGAAAGGCGGCTTTGACTTTCATGGAAGCTTAGACCTCCGTCGGGACAGGAGCGCCCGGTGCCTTCTAAGATACTAGAGCCGCGCCCTTGAGTAACCTGCCAGATTGACAGTGGCAGGTAACATCTTGATAATCGCGGCTGAATCCCGCGAAAAGCATGCCACGGCCGTTGGATACCCAATCGATCATCGAAAAGGCGGTGGGCGAGGTCCTGGAAGGGGCCTTGCCTGGACTTCGTGCGCAGATTGTAAGTCGTGCCATTGCGGAGCTCAAGGGGCTGGTTTCCGCCGGGTCGTCCACAGAGCTGCTGGATCAGGCGACGGCTGCTATTCAGGAGACCACCGCGCAGGGTGAGATCTTGCGTCAGCTCTTGGAAGGCGGGAGCCGGTTTGCCGGGCGCGTAGCGCTCTTTGTAGTGAAGAGCGGCGCCATTACGGGATGGCAGGCCGTTGGCTTCGACGCTAATGACTTGGTCAAGTCCGCCAATCTCAACGATTCCTCCGGACTTGTGGCCCAGGCCATGCAGGCACGAGCGCCGGTGGAAGGCAGCGCGGCGGAGTTTGATGCCGCATTCCTGTCGATGGTAGGGCGGCCCACAGGGGACCGCTGCCTGGTCCTCCCCTTGATCGTAAAGGAGAAGATTGCCGCGCTGGTCTATGCGGACCGCGGTGCATCGCCGGAAGACCACTTGGACGGCGCCGCCCTCAAGGTCCTGACCCGCTGTGCGGCCCTATGGCTTGATCTGGTCGCCATACGTAAGTCCGGGGCCGTCCCCGCAGAAGAGCCCCAGTCCACGGTTCCCGCGCCTCCCGAGCGTTCGCCAGCAGTGGCCGCGGCGGCCGCGCCGGCCACGTCTGATGAATCCGACTTCCACCGCAAGGCCAAACGTTTTGCCAAGCTGCTGGTGGAGGAGATCAAGCTGTATAACCAGTCAAAAGTGGCGGAAGGCCGGCAGCAGGCCGATCTCTACGAGCGGCTGCGCGAGGACATTGAAAAGAGCCGCGCCACCTATGACAAGCGGTATGGCGAAAGTCTCGTGGCCTCAGCCAACTATTTCGATGAGGAATTGATTCGAATTTTAGCGGATAATGATGTCAGGCTCATGGGCGCCGGATTTCCGCGATAGATCAGGGTGTTTGTGGTAGTCCAACGTTGGTCAACTTTTCTGTGTCTCCTGGCGGCGCTGCTCGCGCACGCGGATGCTGCCGCGCAAACCCACAAGAAAACCGGACGCACGGCACAATCGCAAAAGTCCCCGCAGAAACCCCTCGCCAACGCGAGCAAGCTGCACCACATCAGGCGTGCCTTTGTCGCTTCCACTGACCTAAAAGTCATGGCGCAACAACTGCTGGAGAACCGCACACCGCAAGCCTACAAGGGCGTGGAAGAATACGCTGCCAGCCACAGCAAGGATGACGCCGGCCCCATGGCCTGGCTGGTGCTTGGCTACGCGCACTACCTGGACAAAGATTTCCCCAAGGCCCGCGAATCATGGGAACACGCGGAGACCCTGGCTCCCGTGCTGGGGGACTACCTGACCTGGCTGCGCGCGGCCGCGTGGCAAGGTGAAGGGAACCAGGAAGAAGTCGTGAAGGCGCTGGAGGGCTTTGACCAGAAATATCCTGACTCACTGAACCAACGGCAAGTCGCTCTGCTTTACGCCGGGGCACTAGTCGGCGAGAACCGGCCGCAGCAGGCGATCGCCTATCTGGAAAAGCACCGCACGCCGGCGGCTCCAGAGACCGAACTGGCCCTGGCCGGAGCGTATCAGGCCGAAGGAATGAAAGAGAAAGCCGCGGAGGTATTCCGGCGGATCTACTTCGAGATGCCCACCAGCGACCAGGCAACCCTGGCCTCGCTTGCCTTGCAAAGCCTGGGTGAGCAGCCTCCACAGGGCAGCTTTGACCAGAAGCACACTCGAATTGACCTTCTCGTGAAAGCGCGCCGCTTTCAGGACGCCGTGAATGAACTAAGTCCGTTGGTGGAACAAGCTCCGGCGGAAAAGCTTATCGGCATGCGCATGGAGTACGCGGCCGCTCTCTATCGCGCGCGCCGGCGTGACGACGCGCAGCGCTTGCTGGAAAACGTGTTGCAGGACCCCAAGGCCGGCGCGGAATCCAAGGCTCAAGGCCTCTACCTGCTGGCTGAAATCGCCCGCGACAAGGACGAGCGCAGCACGCATGGCGAGCTGATCGCGCAACTGCGCACGCTGGCGCCAGAGAGCAACTGGTTTCAGGAAGCGCTGCATTCCTCCGGCAACATGTACATGCTCAAGAACGAGTTTGATACAAGCATCAAGTTTTTTGAAGAGCTGTATCATCGCCAGAAAAAGGGCCGATTCTCGCCGAACGCACATTGGAAGACAGCATGGCTGAATTACCGCCTGGGCAACAGAGAAGAAGCGGCGCGGCTCTTCGATGAACATCTGGAACTCTATCCGGCGGCGTCTGAAGTGCCTGCAGCCATTTACTGGCGCGGACGCCTGGCGGAAGAAGAAGGCAACACTGGGCAAGCGCGTGCGTACTATACCAAGCTCACGGAGCATTTCCGGTTCTACTATTACGCCAATCTGGCCCGAGGCCGCCTGAGCAAGCTGGAAACGACTGAAGCCGGCGATCCGGCCGTGCTCGATGCACTGCCGCGGCCCGCGGCCCCGCCTGCAACTTGGGACCCGCCGCAGGACAATCTCCGTCTGCAGAAGGCCC